>NZ_JBYTAE010000053.1:0-43812 GCF_058787875.1 Hydrogenophaga sp. FW305-3-2-15-A-LB1
GTATTGGCCAAGTACGCCACCCGCCAGGCCGTCGTCCCGCCCCCCGCCGCCGCGCCGCCGCCGGTCGAACGCCCGCCCTTGTCGCGCCGCGAGCAGGAGGTGCTCGGCCTGATCGCCCGAGGCTTCTCGTACCAGGAAATCGCTGTCCTGCAGGGCGTGAGCGTGCACACGGTGCAGGCGCACATCAAGAGCCTGTACAGCAAGCTGGCGGTGCATTCCAAGATGGAGGCGGTGTTTGAAGCCACGCGCATGGGCATGTTGCCTCGGCATGACTGAGGGCATCGGGTGGCGCTGGCTGGTGTGCCTCAGTCTGGCCCTGGGCCTGACGGGATCGCTGCACGCCGATGATCGGGAAACGCCCCATCACCCCGCATTGGAGCTGCGCGAAGCCCAGGCCACCGTGGTGGTGGACGATCGCATCGAGCAGCGCCTGCTGACCCTGCCTTACCACTGGGACCGGCACCATCCCGGCCGAGCCGGCCGGGCGACCTTCGACCTGAGCTTCACCTTGCCCGAGGTGCCGCAGGAGCCCTGGAGCATCTACCTGCCCCGGCTGGGCAACGCCTACGAAATCTGGCTTAACGGCATGCGGGTGCAGCACGAGGGCGACATGCTGCGGCCCAACGGGGCCGACTACGGACAGGTGCCTCGCATGGCGCCGCTGCCCGCAGGCCTGCTGCAGCGACACAACACCCTGCAGGTGCGGGTGCGCGCCGACGTGGGCCGCCGGGGTGGGCTCTCCACCGTCTGGATCGGGCCACGGGAGGCGGTCGTCGCGAAGTACGCCGAGGCCCATCGCTGGCGGGTGACGGGCTCGATGGTCGTGGTCGGCTTCAGCCTCCTGGTCGGGCTGATCTCGCTGTCCCTGTGGGTGACTCAGCCCGACCTGTCCAACACGGTTCACCAGCGGCGCGACCCGCTGTACCTGTATGCCGGCCTGGCCGAACTGTTCTGGGCGGTCCGCGTCGGCGATGTGCTCATCGAGAACCCGGTGCTGGCCTGGCCCTGGTGGGGCGTTGTGCCGGTGGTGGCGCTCGCGGTCTGGAGCTGGAGCATGGGGCTGTTCTGCATGAACGTGGCGCGCTGGGAGAATCGGCCGGCCGGGCGCCTGATGGCCACCTGGCTGACCGCCCTGATGCTGGCCAGCGGGCCCATGGCGATCTGGGCACTGGGCTTTGGTCACCCGCTGGCGCTCACGGCGTGGTACGCGGCGCTGGGCCTGACCTTCCTGTTGTTCGGTGCGGTTTTCCTGGGCCAGGCGCTGCGTGGCGCCAGCATGCCTCACCGGGTGGTGGCGCTGGCGGTGCTGCTCAACGTGGCGGTGGGGTTTCGCGATCTCTACGTGTTTCGCATCGACCCGACCTACGCCGACAGCAGCCTGATGCGGTATTCGTCGGTGGTGTTCGGCCTGGGGCTGGTCTACATCGTGATCGAGCGGTTCCGGCGGGTGTCGGCCCAGGTGCGCGACCTCCTGAACACCCTGGCCGCGCGGGTGAGCGAGAAGGAGCGCGAGCTCGCCGAGACCTACCGGCGGGTGGAGCAACTGGCCCGCGAGCAGGAGCGCACCTTCGAGCGGACCCGCATCTTGCGCGACATGCACGACGGCGTGGGAGCCCACATCAGCTCGGCGATCCGGCAGCTCGAGTCGGGCCGGTCCAGCCAGCAGGAGCTGCTGCAGACGCTGCGCGACTCGCTGGATCAGCTCAAGCTGTCGATCGACGCCATGAACCTGCCGCCGGGCGACGTGACGGCGCTGCTGGCCAACCTGCGCTACCGCCTGGAGCCTCGCCTGCAGGCCAGCGACATCGCGCTTCGCTGGGCGGTGGAACTGATCGAGCCGCTGCAGCGGCTGGACGCCGGCGCGATGCGCCAGCTGCAGTTCATGGTCTTCGAGGCCTTGTCGAACGTGCTGCAGCATGCGCAGGCAACCGAGCTGTGCATCGAAGCCGTCGCGGCCGAGCAGGGTGTGCGCCTGCGCATCGTGGACAACGGCCGAGGGTTCGACGCCACCGTGGCGTGGCGCAAGGGACTGCTGGCGATGCGGGAACGCGCCCGCGCGATCGGCGCGGTGCTCTCTCTTCAGAGCGCGCCGGGTCGCACGGTGGTCGAGATCCAGTTGTCCTGACGGTTCGGCGGACGCATCTCACCCCGCCAGGTTGCGAAAGAAGTAGCGCGCCAGCGCCACCCAGAAGTCGCCCCCGGAGTGCTGTTGCCACAGCAACGAGATGTCGGCGAAGCCCTTGTGGAAGATCATCGCGAGCATGCCCGTGAGGCCCAGGATGCCCACCACCTGCAGGGCGGTCTTGAAGCGGGCGTCCGGGTCTTTGTCGGGCATGCCCTGATTATGGCGGCCCGAGCTGGCGCAGCACCTCGGCCTGAAAGTCCGCGCCTTGTGCCTGCGCCATGAAGGCCGGGATCGAGCCCTCGAAGCGCACCGTGCCCTGGTGCAGCAGCATCAGGCGGTCGGCACCGTGCACTTCCTCGATCAGGTGGGTGGCCCACAGCACGCCCATGCCCCGTGTGCGGCACAGCGTGCGCACGGTGTCGAGCAACTGCTGGCGCGAGGCCGGGTCCAGGCCCACGGTGGCTTCGTCCATCAGCAGCACGCGTGGCTCGTGCAGCAGCGCGCGCACCAGCTCCACCTTGCGCCGCGTGCCGCCCGAGAGGCTGCGCACCACGGCGCGCGCCTGTTCGCCCAGGCCCATGGCATCGAGGTGCGCCGCGATGCGCTCGCGCGCCTGCGCGCGCGGGAGGCCGTGCAGGTCGGTGTGGAACAGCAGGTTGGCCATCACCGACAGGTCCAGGTCGAGCGCGCTCTGCTGGAACACCACGCCCAGCCCGGCCAGCGCGCGGCTGGGGTGGCGGCACATGTCGTGGCCCAGCACCTCGATGCGGCCCTGGTCGGGCGTGAACAGGCCGGTGAGGAGTTGCAGCAGCGTGGACTTGCCCGCGCCGTTGGGACCGAGCAGCGCGAGCACCTCGCCGGCCCGCAGTGCCACGTCCACGCCTTTCAACGCGGGCTTGCCGGCGTAGGCCTTGTGCAGGCCGCCGGCCTGGAGCAGGGTGGTGGGGTTCATCCCGTCGCTCCCATCGGCCGGGCCAGCAGGTTCATGCGCTGCAGCAGGCGTTTCTCGCGCTCCACCGTGTCGCGCACGGCCTGCCGGTAGTCGCGGGTGTTGAGGTAGTCCAGCGTCTGGTCGTAGCGCGCCAGCTCGCGCAGGTGGCGCTCGCTCTGCATCGCGCGGGCGAAGGCGTCGTGCAGTTTCCGCACCACCGGCTCGGGTGTGCCGCGCGGCGCGGCCAGACCCCAGGGCGAGGTGTAGACCGATTGCGGGTAACCCAGCTCGCGCAGCGTGGGTGCGTCGGGCCAGCGCGGGCTGCGCTGCGCGCTGAAGATCGCGAGCACGCGCATGCGGCCCTGGTCCACCCAGGGCGCGAAGCCGGTGGAGTTCACGCCCGCCATCAGCTGGCCGCTGGCCACCGCGAGCATCTGGTCGGCGGTGCCCCGGTAGGGCACGTGCACATAACGGATGCCGCGCTGCAACAGGATCTCTTCCATCGCCAGGTGGGCGGTGGTGCCGATGCCGGTGGAGCCCAGGATGAGTTCGCCCGGGTGATCGCGCGCCCAGTCGAGCATCTCGGGCAATTGCCTCCAGGGGCTGGTGCTGGGCACCAGCACGCCGAAGGTGGTGCCCGAGACCTGCACGATGGGGCTGAGATCCGTCACCGGGTCCCAGGGCACGGGGTTCATGAGCGCGTGCCGGTACACCGTGATGGGCACCTGGCCAATGGTGTGGCCGTCGGGCTCGGCGGCCTTGAGCAGCGGCGCGACCTGCGTGCCCGCCGCGCCGGGCCGGTTGATGACCACGATGGGCTGGCCCAGCAGGGGCTCGGCTTCCTCGCACAGGATGCGCAGCGTGAGGTCGGTCGCGCCGCCGGCGGGCCAGGGCACGATGAGCTGCAGGGGCCGGATGGGCCAGGCCGCCGTGCTGGCCAGCGACGGGCCCGCCGAGGCCGCCAGCGCCAGGCCCCAGGCCAGCGCACGGCGGCGTGTCACAGAACAGTGTTCCTTGCTGGAACAGTCGGGAGGGCCGTGGGGCAGTCGGGTCATGCGGTGCGGGCCTGCGAAGCCGTGTGGTCTCAGGGTTTGTCCGTAGCGATCGGGTCGCCAACGGGGTGTTTGGGGCAGGTCAACGCAATTTCCATTCCCCCACTGGCGCTGGCATCGAATTTGCGGAACAAGGGCAGCGGCGCCACCCGGGTGACCGCTGTGCCACCCACAAGACCCCTTCAGGAGACACCGACATGACCCGCCCGCTTCGCCTGCTCACCCTTGCCACCCTGCTGGGCTGTGCCACCCTCGCCATGGCCCAGGGCAAGGTGTATGTGTCCAGTGAGAAGGACAACAAGCTCTATGTGTTCGACGCGAAAGGCGAGCGCCTCGCGGCCATCGACGTGTGCAAGCGGCCGCGCCACATGATGTTCAATGCCAGCCGCAGCCAGCTCTACGTGTGCTGCGGCGACAGCAACCAGCTTGGCGTGGTCGACACCGCCAGCGGCAAGATGACCGGCACTGTTCCATTGGGGGACAGTCCCGAGATCTTCGACCTCAGCCCCGACGGCAAGACGGTGTACGTGTCGATCGAGGACGAGAACGTGATGGCTGCCTACGACCTGGCGAGCAAGAAGCCCCTGTTCGAGGTGAAGACCGGTGGCGAGCCCGAGGGCGTGCTGATCACGCCCGACGGCAAGTTCGCCTACGTCACCTCCGAGGTGGCCAACGTCGTGCACGTCATCGACCTGGGCCAGAAGAAGGTGATCAAGAACATCAAGGTGGGCAAACGACCGCGCCGCTTCGTGCTCGCCGCCGGCGGCGCCGAGCTGTGGGTCAGCAACGAACTCGACGCCACCGTGAGCGTGGTGGACACGAAAGACCACAGCGTCAAGGGCACGGTGAAGTTTGCGGTGAAGGGCATGCGCGAGGCCGACATCACCCCCGTGGGCATGGCGCTGAGCCCGGACGGCAAGACCCTGTGGGTCGGGCTGGGCCGCGCCAACCACGTGGCAGAGGTGGACGTGGCCACGCGCACCGTGGGCCGCCAGGTGCTGGTGGGCAAGCGCGCCTGGGGCCTGACGGTGCACCCCGACGGCAAGACGCTGTACGTGACCAACGGCCTGTCGGACGACATGACCCTGGTGGACACGGCCGGCGCCAAGGCGGTGAAGACGGTGGCCGTGGGCCGCGTGCCGCACAGCGTGATCGTGGCGCCCTGATGTGGAAAGCCCCGCTGCTCGCGCTGGCCGCCTTGCTCGGTGCGCCGTCGGTGCACGCCGCCGCGGTCAAGCTGACGGTGGCTGTGGTCTCGCTGGCCGATGACGCGCGCTACGCGCCGCGCCGCCTGGAGCGCGCCTACCCCGGCCACCCGCAGGGCCGGGCGGTGCAGGGCGTGCGGCTCGCGCTGGAAGACGCGGCGTTCGAGCTGGACGCCGCCGGCATCGAGCTCGCGCTGCGCGAGGTGGTGCTGCCCGATGCGGCGGCGCTGCCCAAGGCCCTGGCCGAGCTGAAGGCGGCGAAGGTGCAGCACCTCGTGGCCGACCTGCCGCTGGCCGAACTGCGCCAGCTGGTGCAGAGCGCGCCGGCCGCGCTCGGTGGTGCCATGGTGTTCAACACCGGGCTGGACGACGACAGCCTGCGCGCGCAGGGCTGCGCCGCGCACCTGCTGCACACCCTGCCCAGCCGCCACATGGCCAGCGATGCACTGGCGCAGTACCTGGCCGCGCGCAACTGGCGCAAGGTGTTGCTGCTGCAGGGGCCGGAGCCGGCCGACCTGCTCATGGGCGAGTCCTTCACCCGCGCGGCCAGGCGCTACGGCCTGAAGATCGTGCAGAGCAAACCCTTCAAGCTCACCGGCGACCCACGCGAGCGCGACCTGGCCAACACCCGGCTGCTCACCGGCGAGCGCGAGCACGAGGTGGTGGCCGTGATGGACGCCGACGGCGAGTTCGCGCGCACACTGCCCTACGCCACGCAGTGGCCGCGCCCGGTGGTCGGTGCCAGCGGCCTGGTGGCCAGCGCCTGGCATGCGCAGTGGGAGCGCAACGGCGGGCCGCAGCTCTCGCGCCGTTTCCAGAAGCTCGCGCAGCGCCCCATGCGGTCGCACGACTGGTCGGCCTGGGTGGCGGGCCGCGCGGTGGCGGCGGTGCTGGTGGACGACCCCAAGGCACCGCTGGCGCAGCAGTTGAAGAAGCTGCGCGGCGGCAGCGTCTTCATCGACGGCTTCAAGGGCCCGCGCCTGTCCTTCCGCGCCTGGGACGGGCAGTTGCGCCAGCCCGTGTTCCTGAGCCACATCGACGGCGTGGCGGGCGTGGCGCCGCTCGACGGCGTGCTGCACCCCAAGGACGTGCTGGACACGCTGGGCGTGGACGAAGCGGAGACCGCATGCCGGCAACGCCCCTGAGCCCCCTGGCCGCGCCCTCGCTGCCGCTGCACCTGGCGCGCGCGCTGCGCGCCGTGGTCGGTCGCGAGCTGGGCCGCTTCCTGCGCCAGCCCACGCGCCTGGGCTCGGCGCTGGTGCGCCCGCTGCTGTGGTTCGTGGTGTTCTCGGCCGGCTTTCACAACGTGTTCGGCGTGGCCATCATCCCGCCCTACGAGACCTACATCGAGTACCAGGTCTACATGGTGCCGGGCCTGCTGGGCATGGTGGCGCTGTTCAACGGCATGCAGAGCTCGCTCTCCATGGTGTACGACCGCGAGATGGGCGTGATGCGCCTGCTGCTCACCGCGCCGCTGGCGCGCGGCTGGCTGCTGGCCTTCAAGCTCCTGGGCAGCACCGTGCTCTCGGTGCTGCAGATGGCGGTGTTCCTGCTGATCGCGCTGGCCTTCGGCGTCGAGCTGGCCTGGGCGCATCTGCCGGGCCTGTTGCTGGCCATGGCCTGCGCCGCCGCGATGCTGGCCGCGCTGGGGCTCGTGCTTTCGGTGTACGTGAAGCAGCTGGAGAACTTCGCCGGCACCATGAACTTCGTGATCTTCCCGATGTTCTTCATCAGCCCTGCGCTGTACCCGCTGTGGAAGCTGGAGGAATCGGGCGCCTACTGGCTGCTGAAGATCGCGGAGTTCAACCCTTTCACCCACGCGGTGGAGGCCATGCGCTTTGCCATGGTTGGGCAGTTCAACGCCGTGGCCTGGGCCGTGGTGCTGGGGTGCACCGCCGTGTTCTTCGTGCTCGCGCTCTGGGGCTACGACCCGCAGCGCGGCTTCATCCGCCAGAAGGGCGGGGGCTGAGCATGCTGCGGCGCCGAACCTTGTTGTGGGGTGGTCTGTTGGGCGCGCCGCCGCTGTGGGCTGCCGCCGAAGACCGCACCGGGGGCGACCCGCTGGGCTCCATGCAATGGCCCACGCTGCGCCAGCAGTACCTGCGCGATGCGCCCATGGTGTTTTCCGAGGCGGTGACGGTGCGCGGCCCGGCCTTCGCGGACGACGCGATGAACGTGCCGCTGCTGGTGGACGCGCGCGGCCTGGCCCGCACGGGCGGCGGTGTGGCGCGCATCCTGGTGGTGGTGGACCGCAACCCGGTGCGCGAGGTGTTGGCCTTCGAGCCCTTGCGCGCGCTGCCCATGCTGGCGTTCCGCATCCGCATGGAACAGGCATCGCCGGTGCGCGCGATGGTGCAGACGGCGGACGGCCGCTGGCACGTGGGCGGCACCTGGGTGCAGGCGGCCGGTGGGGGCTGCACGGTGCCCGGCGCCACGCGCGCCGACGGCTCGTGGAGCCGCACGCTCAACCAGGTGCAGGCGCGCTTCTTCCCGAATGTGATCGAGGGCAGCCGTCGCCTGCGCGTGCGCGTGATGCACCCGATGGACACCGGCCTGGTCGCGGGCATCCCCGCGTTCTACATCGAGCAGCTGCAGCTGGTGGACAGCGCGGGCCAGGCCTGGTGGCGCCTGGCCCTGCACGAGCCGGTGTCGGAAAACCCGCTGCTCACCTTCGAGCTGCCGCCGCAGCACGTGGGCGGTTTCCGCCTGACCGGGCGCGACAACAACGGCAACCGCATCGATGCCGAGGTGCCCGCGTGACGGTGCGCGGCGCGCTGGCCTCAGCGGCCCTGCTGTTCGCGGCCATGGTCCACGCGCAACCGCAGCCCGACGTGGCGCGGCTCGACCACGGCCTGCGGCCGCGCCAGGTCGCCGAACACACCTGGGTGATCGAAGGCGCGGTGGCCGACTTCTCGCGCGCCAACGGCTGCAACATCATCAACACCGCCTTCATCGCCACGGGCGAGGGCGTGGTGGTGGTCAACACCGGTCCTTCGCGCGGCTATGGCGAGCAGCAGCGCCGCGCCATCGAACAGCTCACGCACGAACCGGTGCGCCACGTGTTCAACCTCAACCTGCACCCCGACTACTTCTTCGGCAACCAGGCCTGGGCCGACCGCCCCACGCAGGCCCTGGCCGGCAGCATCGCAGGCATGAAAGCCGAGGGCGCGGCCTACGCCGACAACCTCTACCGCCTGTGCGGCGACTGGATGAAAGGCACCGAGCCCACACCGGCACGCGAAGCCATCGAACCGCGCACGCTGAGCCTGGGCGCACACACGCTGGAGCTGCGGCGCCTGAGCGGCCACACCGGCGATGACCTGGTGCTGATCGACCACCGCACCGGGGTGCTGTTCGCCGGCGGCCTGGTGTTCGCCGAGCGCGTGCCCACCACGCCGCACGCCGACCCCGCCGCCTGGCTCGCCAGCCTGGACACGCTGGCGCAATGGCTCGCCGCGGGCGAGGTGCGGCAGGTCGTGCCCAGCCACGGCCCGGTGCACAGCGGGCCGGTGGGTGTGCAGCAGACGCGCGACTGGCTGCGCTGGCTCACCACGCTCATGCAGGCGAGCGCCGAACAAGGCCTGGACCTGAGCGAGCTGCTGCGCACGCCCGTGCCCGCGCGCTTCGCCGGCTGGGCCGCGCAGCCCGCCGAGCTGCACCGCAGCCTCGTGCAGTGGTACCCGCGGTACGAACAGCGGGCGCTGGATTCGCGCGCGCGCTGAACCCTGTTGCAGGGGTTGATTCGTTTCTGAACAGTGTCACAGCCGCGACCCGCCGCGAGGCCCGGGGGTGGCGCATTTCAGGCCGGAAAACCGCTCGAAAACGCTGGCATGGATGTTGCCATTTGCTGTCTGTGCAAACCCCGACGGCTGCAGGGCCGGGGTGTTCACGGGCGGCCGGGCATGGTGCTCGGTCGCAGGCATCACACATCCACGAACGAGCAGGAGACACACTGTGAAACGCACCCTATTGAGCCTGATGATTCTGGCCGCCACCGCCCACGTGAGCGCCCAGGGCGTGACCGACGCGATGATCGCCGACGACGCCAAGACCCCCGACAACGTGTTGAGCTGGGGCCTGGGCACCCAGGGCCAGCGCCATTCCACGCTCAACGGCATCACCGAGCGCAACATCAACAAGCTCGTGCCGGTGTGGTCCATGTCGTTCGGCGGCGAGAAGCAGCGCGGCCAGCAGTCGCAGCCGCTGGTGCACAACGGCAAGATGTTCGTCACCGCGTCCTACTCGCGCATCTACGCGGTCAACACCAAGACCGGCGAGAAGCTCTGGAAGTACGAACACCGCCTGCCCGAAGGCATCATGCCCTGCTGCGACGTGATCAACCGCGGCGCCGCGCTGTACGACAACCTGGTGATCTTCGGCACGCTCGACGCGCAGCTGGTCGCGCTCGACCAGAACACGGGCAAGGTGGTGTGGCGCGAGAAGATCGACGACTACGCCGCCGGCTACAGCTACACCGCCGCGCCCCTCATCGCCGAAGGCCTGCTGATGACCGGTGTCTCGGGCGGTGAGTTCGGTGTGGTCGGCCGCGTGGAAGCGCGCGACCCGCGCACCGGCAAGATGGTGTGGACGCGCCCCGTCGTCGAAGGCCACATGGGCTACAAGGACGGCAAGGAAAACGGCATCACCGGCACCACCAACGCCACCTGGCCGGGCGAGACGTGGAAGACCGGGGGCGCGGCCACCTGGCTGGGCGGCACCTACGACGCCAAGACCGGCCTGGCCTACTTCGGCACCGGCAACCCCGGCCCGTGGAACAGCCATGTGCGCAAGGGCGACAACCTGTACTCGGCCTCGACCGTCGCGATCGATGTGAAGACCGGCAAGATCGTCTGGCACTACCAGAGCACGCCCAACGACGGCTGGGACTACGACGGCGTCAACGAATTCGTCACTTTCGACATGGGCGGCAAGCGCATGGGCGCCAAGGCCGACCGCAACGGCTTCTTCTACGTGAACGACGCGGCCACCGGCAAACTGGTCAACGCCTTCCCGTTCGTGAAGAAGGTGACCTGGGCCACCGGCATCGACCTCAAGACCGGCCGCCCCAACTTCGACGACACCAACCGCCCGGGCGACCCGACCGCCGCCGGTGGCGACGGTGCCAAGGGCAAGGCGGTGTTCTCCGCGCCGGGCTTCCTGGGTGGCAAGAACCAGATGCCCATGGCCTACAGCCCCAAGACCGGCCTGTTCTACGTGCCCACCAACGAATGGGGCATGGAGATCTGGAACGAGCCCATCACCTACAAGAAAGGCGCGGCCTTCCTGGGCGCGGGCTTCACCATCAAGCCGCTGTTCGACGACCATATCGGATCGCTGCGCGCGATCGATCCCAAGACCGGCAAGGTGGCCTGGGAAGTCAAGAACAGCGCGCCGCTGTGGGGCGGTGTGCTCACCGCCGGCGACCTCGTGTTCTGGGGCACGCCCGAGGGTTACCTGAAGGCCGCCGACGCCAAGACCGGCAAGGTGGTGTGGCAGTTCCAGACCGGCTCCGGCGTGGTCGCGCCCCCCATCACCTGGACCGAGGGCGGCGAGCAGTACGTCAGCGTGGTCTCGGGCTGGGGCGGTGCCGTGCCGCTGTGGGGCGGTGAAGTGGCCAAGAAGGTCAACTTCCTCGAACAGGGCGGTTCGGTCTGGACCTTCAAGCTCATGAAGTGATGTGGTGTTGGGGGTGGCGTGGCCCAGGCCATGCCACCCCTTTTTTCTGTCCCTTCTTTCCTTCCTTTCTCCGGTGCCCGCCATGCGTTACCTCCTGATCCTCCCCACCGTGCTGGCCGGCCTGGCCCAGCACGCCACCGCCGCCGACCTGGCCGCCGTGGAACTCGCCAAAGCCAATGGCTGCTACACCTGCCACGCCAACGCCGACAAGGTGGTCGGCCCGCCCTTCAGCGCCATCGCGGAAAAGTACGCGAGCGACAAGGACGCCGCGGCTTCGCTCGCGCAGTCGATCCAGAACGGCTCCAAGGGCAAGTGGGGCCGCATCCCCATGCCCCCGCATCCCAGCCTGAACGCGGCCGACCTCAAGACCCTCTCGGCCTGGGTGCTCACGGTCAAACCCTGAGCGCCGTCCGGCCAGGGCCGGGGCGCTTCACCTGACCCACACCGCCGTCAACCGCCCGCCGACCAGAAACCCGGGCGGCACGGTCTCCTCGCGCTCGAACTTCACCAGGCCTTTGCCCTGGCAGTACCACTCGCGGCTGGTGAGCGGCACGTCGGTGAAGCCGTTCACCGGGTCGGTGAAGAGGTTGAGCTTGGCGCGGCCCACGACCCGCAGACACGGCTTGTGCGTGCCGGTGGGTGTCTTCACCTCGTCGTCCACGGCCTCGATGCGCCAGGCCATCGGCGCGCGGTGGCTGTAGCGCAGTTCGCGCGGGTGCTCGTTGCGGCGCAGGATCAGGTAGGGCACGGTGGGCGTGGTCCATTCGGTGCCCACTTCGTAGGGCGCCTTGAGCACCCACAGCGGTTCCTTGTCGGGCGTGGGCTCGCGGTCGATGTCGGTGCGCGTGGCCACGCGGCGAATGCCTTTTTCGTCGCTCAGCAGGTGGTAGCTCACGCCGGCCGAATGGTGGCGCACCTGGGTGCGCTGGCCGGCCACGGTCTGCGGCGCGGTGACGGTGAGCGTCCATGTCTCGGGCGGTGGCGCTTCGTCGCTCTCCACCGTCACGGCGTAGACCATGCGCTCGCCCTCGATCAGCGGAAACCAGCCTTCGCCGCCACCCTGACCGCTGCAGCTGGTCAGCATTACCCAGGTTGCAACGCTCGCCGGCATCCCCTTCCAGACCCACCCTGGATCCGGCTTTGCCGGGCCCGTGGTGGGGTCCCCCGCTCGGGGGGGAAGACGCGAAGCGGCGCAGGGGGGGCTCATTTCTCCGGCAGCTGCGCGCGCGGCAGGTCGCTCAGCTTGATCTGCAGGCGGTCGTTGCCGGCCGGGCGCAGCCAGGCGAAGCCGCCCGCACCCGGCACCGGTTCGGTGCTGCCCATCTGCGTGTTGCCGTCGCGCGCCTTGCGCAGGCCGTCGCCCAGGATGCGGTGCAGGTCCTTCTCGTAAGGCAGGCGGTGCACGCGCGGCATCGCCAGCGGCTGGTTGTCCGTCATGGGATTGACCCAGATGTAGATCGCGCCGGCGTGGCCTCGGCCCGGGCTGGGTTCGTCGAACACGGCCGAGAGCAGCACGAAGCGCGGGGGCAGGGGAGCGTCGCTCGGCCAGCCCGCGATGCCCTGCAGCGTGGCGTGGCTCAGCGCGTAGAAGCCGCTGACCAGCAGCACCGCGCCCAGCTTCACGCCCCAGTGCCAGCGCGTGGCCAGCAGCAGGCACAGCAACAGGAAGGCCAGCAGCGCGTACACCAGCACCAGCCACAGCAATTGGGAAGAGACGGTGGGGATCATGGGAAGCGGTGTTCAGAGGCCCGTGCGTTGCACGATCGCGAGCGGTCGGGTGTTGAGGTCGGTCACGCTGCCGGCCTCGTCGAGGGTGAAGCGCACCAGCGTGCGCTCGTCGCCCTTGCGTGGGATCTGCTGCGTGCCGGTGTAGACGATCTCCGCCTGCGGGTTGACCTTCACCACCGCCACCGACACATCCACCGGCTGCTGGTCGCGCGAGTCGTAGTAGTGCGCGTTCACCACGTACTCGCCCGGCACCAGGCCACGCAGCGTGACGATCTCCTGCCGCACCGGGCTGCGGATCTCGCGCCCGTTGACGATCACGCTGTTGTTCTTCGCGCCCCGGTCGTCGCGGTCCAGGTGCAGCATGCCGGCGTCGCGCTGGCGGAACCACAGCGTCTTGCCGCCCGGCTCGTTGACCCAGGCGTCCACGTCGTTGGGATTGTTGTCGGGCCAGGAGATGGTGACGATGAACTCGGCCTTGGCCGGGATGTCGCCGCTCTTGCGCGCCTTGGGGTTGAAGGCGAGCAGCGCGATGACGAAACAGAAGACGAACGCGATCAGCATGTTGAACAACATGTCGTAGAACGGGTCGGTCTCGGTGTCACGGACCGCTCGGCCGATCGCCATCGCGCGCCTCCGGGGTCGGTGTGGTGGCCAGCGTGTCGGCGATGAGCGCGTCGGCGAACCGGTCCAGCCGCATGAGCTGCAGGCCCAGCAGGATGTTGCCGGTGAGGCCGGTCACGGTGGTCAGCAGCGCGATGCCCAGGCCGCCGGTGAGGTTCTTGAGCAATTGCGTGGACTGGCTCGCGTCGAAGCTCTGCACCTCGCCGAGCTGCAGCGCGAGGATGGAGAAGCCGATCACCTTGCCCAGCAGGCCCAGCTTGAGCTGGATGCCATTGAGCCACCAGGCCATTTCGTGCGGGCCGTGCGCGCGCTCGCCCAGCACCTGCAGCCAGACCGTGGGGTCGGCACCGGCCCGCGCGCAGCCGTCGCGGTACTCGGCGCTCCAGGTGTCCAGCGGGTCTTCGCGCGCGGCGTCCAGCCGCAGGCGCTGTTCGCCCAGCACCCAGGCGCGGCGGCCGGCCCAGAGCGAGCCGCCGATGAACAGCAGCACGATGACCACGGTCAGGCCCGTGGGGTCGGCGTGCACCAGCCGGTGCCAGGCGCCGGCCTGCCACAGCAGCAGGGCGCCGAAACCCACCAGGCCCATGAAGGCGAGCCACAGCAGGAAGAGACCGTGCGGCGCGTGCTCCAGCGCGAACGGGCCGCGCCGCAGCACCGGCAGGTGGCTGACCACCGCCGCGCCCAGCATGCGGTGGTGGCCGGTGGCGGTGTTCATGCCGGCACCTCGGGGTGCAGGCCGCGCGACTCGGTGTCGCTGCGGAACACGATGGGGATGTGGCGCTGCGCGGGCGCCTGCTTCACGAGTTGCACCACCTGGTCGTGGTGGGGAGACTTGCCGCACACCGGGTCGGCCTGCGCCGCGTCGCCCGTGATCTGGAAGGCCTGGCAGCGGCAGCCGCCGAAGTCCTTGTGTCGCTCGTCGCAGTCGCGGCAGGGCGGCTTCATCCAGCCATCGCCCCGGTAGGCGTTGAAGGCCTGGCTGGTCCGCCAGATGTCGGCCAGCGGCGTGTGCGCCACGTTGGGCAGGGCCAGGCCGGGCAGGTTGCGCGCGTTGTGGCAGGGCATGGCCAGGCCGTCGGGCGCGACCGAGAGGAACACCGAGCCCCAGCCGTTCATGCAGGCCTTGGGGCGCTGCTCGAAGTAGTCGGGCACCACGAACAGCAGCCGGCAGCGCGAGCCGATCTGTTCGCGGTAGCGGTTCACCACCGCTTCGGCCTCCACCAGCTGCTCGTGCGTGGGCATGAGGTGGTCGCGGTTGACCCAGGCCCAGCCGTAGTACTGCGTGTTGGCGAGTTCGAGGTATTCCGCGCCCAGGTCCAGCGCCATCTCGATGATCGGGCCCACGTGTGGCAGGTTGTGCCGGTGCAGCACGCAGTTCATCACCATCGGCCAGTCGTGCGACTTGATGATGCGCGCGACCTTCTGCTTGAGCTCGAAGGTGCGCGTGTGGCTCAGGAAGTCGTTGAGTTCGCGCGTGCTGTCCTGGAACGAGAGCTGCACGTGGTCGAGGCCGGCGGCCTTCAGGCGCGTGGCGCGCGCGTCGGTCAGGCCCACGCCCGAGGTGATGAGGTTGGTGTAGTAGCCGAGCGCGTGCGCCTCCTGCACCAGCTCTTCCAGGTCGTCGCGCAGCAGCGGCTCACCGCCCGAGAAACCGAGCTGCGCCGCGCCCAGCGCGCGCGCCTGGCGCATCACGTCCACCCACTGCGCGGTGCTCAGCTCCTGCTGGATGCGCGCGTGCTGCGTGGGGTTGTAGCAGAACACGCAGTGCAGCGGGCAGCGGTAGGTGAGCTCGGCCAGCAGCCACAGCGGCGGGCCGGGCGGTTCAATCGATCCAGCCACGGCGGCCTCCTTCTTCGAGCAGGTCTTTCACCTGGCGGCCAATGCCCTGGATGGAAAACGTGGTCTCCAGATCCTCCACGATGGCGGCCAACGTGCGCTCACCATCGCAGCGTTTCAGGATCTCGGCCGCGCTCTCGTTGAGCTGCACCATGCCTTCGGGGTAGAGCAGCACCCAGCGCTCCTGCGCGGGCTCGTACTGCAGGCGGAAACGCCGCGAGAGCTTGGGATGGGTGGAGATGGCTGTCATGGTCGGCGCAAAGAGATCGTTGGACCAGCACACACCGCGGAACTGGCTCTGCCAGGCCGCTGGTGTGGTCCCCCCTCAGGGGGGAAGCCGCGAAGCGGCGCAGGGGGGGTCTTCATTGACAGGCTTTCTCGATGGCATCGAGCATGTTCCAGAGGATGTCCAGCTTGAACTGCAGGATGTCCAGCGCGCGGTGCTGGGCCTCGCGGGTGTCGAAGTGCTCCAGCGTCACGCGCAGGCCGTGTGCCACGTCGCGCCCGGCCAGGGGGATGCGCTTGCGGAAGTAGGCCAGTCCCTCGGCCTCGATCCAGGGGTAGTGCGTGGGCCAGGTGGCCAGGCGGTCCTTGTGGATCTGGGGCGCGAACATCTCGGTGAGCGAGGAGCACACCGCCTCCTGCCAGGGCGCCCTGGCGGCGAAGTTCACGTAGGCATCGCAGGCGAAACGCACGGCGGGCACCACGCCCTGCAGCGACCACAGGTCTTCGCGCGCGAGGCCCACGGCCTCACCGAGCCGCGTCCAGGCCTCGATGCCGCCGGCGGCCGAGCCTTCGTGGTCGCCATGGCCGTCGTGGTCGAGGATGCGCTCGATCCACAGCCGGCGGTGCGCGCGGTCGGGCATGTTGGCGAGGATGGCCGCGTCCTTGCGCGGGATGCAGATCTGGTAGTAGAAGCGGTTGGCCACCCAGCAGCGCAGCTCGTCGGGCGTGCAGCCGCCGCTGTTCATGCGCACGTTGAACGGGTGGTGGATGTGGTACGAGCGGCCCTTCTCGCGCAGCTGGGCCTCGAACTCGCCGCGCGTCCAGGCTGGCAGGCCGGTGCGGGGGCGCGGGGTGGTGGCGATGTCCATGGCGTGCCCGCGCTCAGAAGCGGATGTCCATGCCGTCGCGCGCCACCTCGATGCGCTGGCGGGTGAGTTCGTCGCGCTCGGGCGAGTCCTCGATCAGGATGGGGTTGGTGTTGTTGACGTGGATCAGCAGCTTGCGCGTGGTCGCCGGCAGCCGCGCCAGGTGTTCGATCATGCCGCCGGGCCCGCTCTGCGGCAGGTGGCCCATGTCGGCCGCGGCCTTGGGCGACAGGCCCAGCCGCTGCATCTCGTCGCCGGTCCAGAAGGTGCCGTCCACCAGCACCACGGCGCAGGTGGCCATGATCGCCAGCAGCTCGGGCGTGACCTCGCCTAGGCCGGGGGCGTAGAACACGCGCGCGCCAGTCGCCGGGTTGCGCAGCACCAGGCCGATGTTGTCGCCCGGGCGCGGGTTGCCGCGGAACGGCGAATACGGTGGCGGCTTGGACGCGAGCGGCACGGCCTGCAGCTCGATGCCCTCCAGCCCGGGCGCGGTGAACGTGCGGCCGTCGGTGGGCACGGGATGGGGCGCCACGCCGCAGTAGTGCGAGAGCAGGCGGGTGATGGGAAAGCCGCTGTCCAGTTCGGACAGCACCTCGGGCGTGGCCAGCAGCGGCAGCGCGCCTGCGCGCTCGCGCAGCATCAGCAGGCCGGTGACGTGGTCGATCTGCGCGTCCATCAGCGCCACGGCGGCGATGCCACTGTCGCGCACCGCGCGCGCGGGCTGCAGTTCCGGCGTGTCGCGGATCTGGCCGAGGATGTCGGGCGAGGCGTTGACCAGCAGCCAGTCCACCTCGTTGGCGCTCACCGCGATCGAGGACTGCGTGCGCGCGTGGGCCATGAGCTTTCCGCGGCGCAGGCCGTCGCAGTTGGGGCAATTGCAGTTCCACTGGGGGAAACCGCCGCCGGCCGAAGAGCCCAGAACCCGGATGCGCATGGTCGATGGAGGAAGGTGAAGGGTCAAAAAAAGCGCACGCGCTGTTCACACGTGCGCTGGCGGATCGATCGATCAGCGGTTGGCGATGTACATCGTGATCTCGAAGCCGAAACGCAGGTCGGTGAAGGCCGGGGTGGTCCATTGCATGGTCGTTCTCCAGAAAGGGTTGGCATGAAACATGTCTGCAAGCCGGATGGCACCATCGCCACACCGGCAGCGACCCTGAACAGCAATATCGATGCCATGCAAAAGCCCCCGAACGCCACCCCCTGGCCAGCACCCCGGCGCCTGCCCGTCGGTGGCCTGCATCGCATGGCCTGGCGCGAGCTCGGCGCGGCGCGCGGCGAGCCCTGGCTGTTGCTGCACGGCGGGCCGGGCGGCGCCTGCCAGCCCGGCATGCTGCGGCCCTTCGACCTGCGCCGCCAGCGCGTGATCGCCCCCGATCAGCGCGGTGCCGGCGCCTCGCGGCCGCGTGGCCGCACGCAGGGCAACCACACCCTCGCGCTGGTGGCCGATCTGGAGCGCTTGCGCGAGCAGTTGGGCATTCAACGCTGGTCGGTGCTGGCGGGTTCCTGGGGCACGGTGGTAGCGCTGGCGTATGCGCAGCAACACCCCGCGCGCGTGCAGCGCCTGGTGTTGCGCGGCGCCTTCGCGCTCACGCGCCGCGAGATCGGCGGCCTGCTGTTGCCGTCGGCCAGGCGAGGGCAAACCCTGAGGGCGCCGGCCGCTTTGTGGCCGGTGCGGCCGGGTGACGGTGTGCCGGTGGCGTTGCAACGGCTGAGACAACTGATTCAAAACGGCACACCCGGTGTTGCATCGCTGCGCGCGTGGCGCGGCTGGGGCCTGCGCGAAACCGCCGACGCGGCGCATGGCCTGCGGCGCAGCCTGCGCCACGCGGCGCACACCGGCTCGCCCTGGGCGAACCCGATCCGCCGTGAATGGGCCGGCCTGCAGCGCCAGCAGCGGCGCGCGCTGGCGCGCCTGCCCCAGCCCGGTGTGCGCCGCAGCGACCGCGCGGCCCGGACCCGGTACCGGGTGCAGGCGCACTACCTGCTGCACCGGGGTTTCATGCGCCCGGGCGGGCTGGACCGCGCGGTGGCGCTGCTCGCGCGCGAGCGCATCCCGGTGGACTGGGTGCATGGGCGCTTCGATGCGATCTGTCCACCGGCCAACAGCGCCCGCTGGGCCGCGTTGGGCCGGCGGGCGGGTGGCCCGGTGGTGTTGCACCTGCCGCCCAGCGGCCACCTCGGTGGCGAGCCGACGATACTGGCGTGTCTGCGCGCGTGCGTGAGGCGCTCGTTGCCATGAGAGCGTTGGGCGCCTTGCTGTTCGCGCTGTGTGTCTCCGTGAACGCACAGGGCCGCGACTGCCCGGACGGCGTGCCCTGGCAACCTGTGGCACCGGGCGTGTGGGCCTGGTCGCCGCCGGCGCCGCAGGAGATCTCGCCCGACAACGCCGGCCATGTGGTGCCGACCTCGGTGCTGATCGACGGCGGCGAGGCGTTGGTGGTGGACCCCGGCCCGAGCCATCGGCATGGCGAGCGCGTGCGCGCCTCGCTGGCCTGCCGCTTCGGGGTGCAGGTGCGCTGGATCGTCAACACCCACGCGCACGCCGAGAACGTGCTGGCCAATGGCGCCTGGGCCGACCGCATCGAGACCGGCCAGACCACGGTGCTCGCCACCGAGGGCACGCGCCGGGCGATGGAGCAGCGCTGCCCGGCCTGCCTGCAAAGCCTCATCGAACGCGCCGGCGCGCAGGCCATGGCGGGCACGGCCATCGTGTGGCCCACGCGCGGCCTGATCGAAGGCGCGGTGTTGGCGGTGGGCGCGCAGCGCCTGCGCGTGATGCGCGTGGAGCAGGGGCACACCGAGAGCGACCTGGTGCTCTGGCACGCGCAGCAGGGCGTGTTGTGGGCGGGGGGTCTGGTGTACGGCGAGCGCCTGCCCGAACTCGCGCAGGGCAGCGTGGACGGCTGGCTCGCCGCGCTGGACCGTTTGCAGGCACTGGGGCCGCGCCACGTGATCGGCGCGGTGGTGTCCAGCGCGCAGGGCGATTCAGGGCCCGTGGCTCTTTCGGGCACACGCGGCTACCTGCAGGCCTTGCGCGATCAGGTGCTGAGCGCCATGGACCAGGGGCGCCACGCCGGCGAGAGCGCCACCGTGCCCATGCCCGAATGGCGCGGCTGGGCCGGCCACGCGCAGCGCCAGGACTTCAACGTGCAGCGCGCCTGGCGCGAGCTGGAGCCGCTGTGGATGCGGCAGGCGCCGCCGCCGGCTTCAGCCGAGCAGGTCGGGCGGTAGCTGGTCCTTCTTGCGGTAGATGGTGTTGCGCGAGACGCCCAGCGCCTTCGCCGCCGCCGACACATTGCCCTTGTGCAGACGCAGCATCTGCGCCATGGCGCTGAGCGTGACGTCCTGCAGGCGCTGGCCATCGCCCGGTGCCACCTCGCTCAGCGGCGCGGGCGGTGGCAGCGGTTCGCTGCCCGGGGCGGTGCCGAAGGACTCGGCCAGGCCGCCCTCCGCCGCATCGGCGGCCTGGGCGTGTTCGAGTTCGTCGAGGAAATCGTCGGGCAGGTGCGCCACGTCGATCACGCCGTCGCTGCCCACCATCACGACGGCGGTGCGCAGCAGGTTGTGCAGCTGGCGGAAATTGCCCGGCCACTGGTAGCGCTTGAACAGCGCCATGACATTGGGCGCGATGCCGATCTGCTGGCCCTGGTCGCACAGCGCCTTGAGGATCTTGTGCACCACCAGTTCGAAGTCCGTGCGCTCGCGCAGCGCCGGCAGGCGCACCACCAGGCCGTTGAGGCGGTAGTAGAGGTCCTCGCGGAAATCGCCGCGCGCGATCATGTCCTTGAGGTTCTTGTGCGTGGCGCTGATCACCGTCACGTCCACTTCCACCTCCTTGCCCGCGCCCAGTGGGCTGACCTTGCGGTCCTGCAGCACGCGCAGCAGGCGGGCCTGCAGGTGCTTGGGCATGTCGCCGATCTCGTCGAGGAACAGCGTGCCGCCGTGGGCCTGGAGGATCTTGCCGATGGAGCCCTTCTTGCGTGCGCCGGTGAAGGCGCCTTCTTCGTAGCCGAACAGCTCGGACTCGATCAGCGTGTCCGGGATCGAGGCGCAGTTCACCGACACGAAGGGCTGCGCCGAGCGCGTGGAATCGCCGTGGATGGCCTGGGCCAGCAGGTCCTTGCCGGTGCCGGTCTCGCCCAGGATCATCACCGGGATGTCGCGCCCCGAGACCCGGCGCAGCTTGTGGATCACCGTCGACACCTGGGGGTCGCCCGTGTCGAGGTACTGCAGCGAGGAGAACTGCATCTTGCGGCCGGTGGGCCTGAGCGGCTCGGCCGCGGCGGCGGCGCAAGCGGGTGCCGCGTCGGGCGCGGCGCCCGTGGGCTTGCCACCGCCCGACCAGGGGTTGGCGGCCTTGATCTTCACGCGGCACCAGACCGACACGCCGTTGTGCATGCACAGCTGCTTGGGCGTGGGCATGGCGCCGCTGAACAGCTCGAACAGGGCCGAGATCGGCATGCCGAAGAGCGAGGAGAAGGTGTGGGCCTTGAGCGCGCTGAACGGCAGCCCGATCTGGAACTGCGCGCTGCGGTTGGCCGAGAGGAAGCGGCCCTCGGGCGAGAACACCGCGATGCCTTCGACCAGCGTGCCCAGGAACTCGGAGCGGGTGTGGAAGTGGATGCGGATGGCCTTGGGGAAGATGTCCGCGAACATGTGGTTCTCGATCATCTGCGCCGACATGCGCACCAGCGCCAGCGTGTGCTGGTGGTAGCTGCGATGGTCACCCGTCACGTCCAGCGCGCCGATGACCTGGCCGTAGGGATCGAAGATCGGCGAGCACGAGCAGGTGAGGAACTTGTTGGCGTCCATGTAGTGCTGGCTGCCGTGCACCGTGAGCGCTTCCTGTTCGCTGAGCGCGGTGCCGATCGCATTCGTGCCCTTGTTTTTCTCGGACCAGTCCATGCCGGGCGTGAGCGCGACGCGCGAGGCCTTTTCGAGAAAGTCGGTGTCGCCCAGCGAATGCAGCACCAGGCCCTTGGCGGAGGTGAGCAGCACCATGCTGTGGGTGTTCACGATCTGGTCGTAGAGCGTCTCCATGACCGGGGCGGCGTGCTGGAACAGGAATCGGTTCTCTTCCCGTGCATCGTTGAGCAGACCCACGCCGGGGCTGGAGAAATCGGGCGCGTCCGTGGAGTCGATGCCATAGGCCTGCGACCGGCGGTGGGCCTGGCCGATGGGATCGGGTGGTGCGTTGCCGTCCGGGCCGGGGGGCGCGGGCGCATCGTGTCTTCCGCCGGGAGGCGTGAAGAGGGCAGCACTCATGTTGTCTCCTGGATCCGGGGGAAATCCCCCCCAGTAGTCGGGCACCCATCGTGGCGGGTGCTCCGGGTCGTCAGACGGGCTGTCGTCTTGGTCGCGCGGGTTCATGCAATTCTCTTCATATCTGTCCCTGTGAGCAACACTGGTTAATCCCGAGATGCAACAGCGTGTCCCGGGTGTCACACCTTCGCTGTTAGCAAAGAGCCGGCCACCACCTGGGCCAGGCCGTGGCGCGCAAAGTTGACACACAAGGCGCCCATGAAGCGGCGGACTGTGACATCCGGTGCGATCGCAGGCGACCCGGTGATTCAAATTGGCACACCTTGCACGGGCCTGACCGGGCCTGCGGGCGGGCCCGTCCCTTGCGTGGCTCCGGTCCACGGCGCCATGGCCTGCAACTTGCTGTCCATGCCGGAAAAGACCCTTTCTGAACCGGAGACAACCCATGAAGATTTCGCGTTTCTCTCTTTCCTTGCGGGGCGCGCGCGGCCTGCTCGCGTTGGCCGTCACCTGCGGCGTGGCCGCCGTGATGGCGCATGGCGATGTGACACCGCAGGCGGTGGACACGAGCACCCTGCCGCAGCTGGGCACCAAGTGGCTCGATGCCAACCCCTACAGCAGCGGTCCCGCGAACAAGGAGGCGCTGCGCATCGGCACCTCGGCCTACAACCAGAACTGCGCGCGCTGCCACGGCCTGGAGGCGATCTCCGGCGGCATCTCGCCCGACCTGCGCAAGTTCGACGGCGAATGCTCGGGTTACGCCGACGCGGCGAAGAAGGCCGCGTGCTTCAAGGAGATGGACGACTACTACATGGCCACCGTGCGCCGGGGCCGCGTGCGCGACGGGCGCGTGTACATGCCGCCGTTCGAGGGCACGCTGTCGCAGGAGGCGATCTGGTCGATCAAGACCTACCTCGAAACCCGCCGCGAGCCCTGAGACGGGAGACGCGCATGACCACCACCCATCACCACCACCCCGACCGCCGCCAGGTGCTGGCGGCCCTGCTCGCCGCGAGCGTGCCACTGGCGCGCGCGCAGGCCGACCTGAGCGACCTCGAACGCATCCGCGCGAATGGCGCGCTGAAAGTGGCGGTCTACAAGGACAACGCGCCGTTCTCCGACGGCCCGGCCAACGACCTCCACGGCCTGGACGTGTCGATCGCCGCCGCGCTGGCGCGCCAGCTCCAGCTGAGGCTGGCGCTGCTGCCGTTCGACGCGGGCGAGAACATGAACGACGACCTGCGCAACATGGTCTGGCGCGGCCATTACCTGGGCTACGGCCCTGCCGACGTGATGCTGCAGGTGCCGGTGGACCGCTACCTGATGCAGAAGAACCGCCAGGTGATGATCCTCGCGCCCTACATGCGCCAGCAGCTGGTGCTGGCGCACGACACGCGCCGCGTCGCCGAGGTGGCCACGCCGCAAGACCTCAAGGGCCTGCCGCTGGCCGCCGAGCGCGGGGCCGGCGCGGCCAGCGCGCTCATGGGCCATGGCGGCGGTCTGCTGCGCGCGCAGGTGGGCATCCACAACAGCGGCGAGCAGGCGGTGCAGGCCGTGGTGGAGGGCAAGGCCGCCGCCGCGTATGTGACGCGCGCGCAGGCCGAGTCGGTGCTCTCGCACACCGATCCGAGGCCGAGCCACATCCGCCTGAGCACGCTCTCGCTCGGCGGCGTGCCCGACACCGGCTGGGCCGTGGGCATGGCGATCAAGGCCGAACACAAGGACCTGGGCCTGGCGCTGGAAGGGGCCTTGAAATCGATGCGCGACAGCGGCGAGCTGCTGGCCATCTTCCAGCAACATGGGCTCACGCTCACCGCGCCCTGACGCCCGACGCTTCAACACAGCCACTGGTTGCGCGCGCAACCAGTGGCTTTTTTCATGGCGCCGGCGTGTGTGCCGCTTTGAGACAGCCGGTTCGCTTGTGCGCGGTTCCGGGACAGTGCGAACCCCGCATGTGTGCTTTCGTGCAGCGCTTCACCGGGCCCAAGCCCATGGCATGGAACTTGAAGAGAGCAGAGGGCCTGAAGACACAGGCCTTGCCATCAACGTCCATCCTGAGGAAGACAACATGCTTTACGCAGCCCCCGGCGCCGCTGGCGCCAAGATCGCCTACAAGACCCAGTACGACAACTTCATCGGCGGTCGCTGGCTCGCGCCGGTCAAAGGCCAGTACTTCGATGTGATCACGCCCGTCTCGGGCAAGGTGTACACGCGCGCCGCGCGCTCCACCGCCGAAGACATCGAACTCGCGCTGGACGCCGCGCACGCCGCGGCCGATGCCTGGGGCAAGACCTCGGCGGCCGAGCGCGCCAACGTGCTGCTCAAGATCGCCGACCGCATCGAGCAGAACCTGGAGCTGCTGGCCTACGCCGAGACCGTGGACAACGGCAAGGCGATCCGCGAGACGCTCAACGCCGACATCCCGCTCACGGTGGACCACTTCCGCTACTTCGCGGGTTGCGTGCGCGCGCAGGAAGGCGCGCTGAGCAACATCGACGAGAACACCGTGGCGTACCACATCCAGGAACCGCTGGGCGTGATCGGCCAGATCATTCCCTGGAACTTCCCCATCCTCATGGCGGCCTGGAAGCTCGCGCCCGCGCTGGGCGCCGGCAACGCCGTGGTGCTCAAGCCCGCCGAGTCCACGCCCATCAGCATCCTGATCCTGGCCGAACTCATCGCCGACCTGCTGCCGCCGGGCGTGCTCAACATCGTCAACGGCTACGGCCGCGAAGCCGGCATGCCGCTGGCCACCAGCAAGCGCATCGCCAAGATCGCGTTCACCGGCTCCACCACCACGGGCCGCGTGATCGCGCAGGCCGCGGCGAACAACCTGATTCCCGCCACGCTGGAACTCGGCGGCAAGTCGCCCAACGTGTTCTTCGCCGACATCATGGACAAGGACGACGCGTTTCTGGACAAGGCGATCGAAGGCCTGGTGCTGTTCGCCTTCAACCAGGGCGAGGTCTGCACCTGCCCCAGCCGTGCGCTGATCCAGGAAAGCATCTACGACAAGTTCATGGAGCGCGTGCTCAAGCGCGTGGCCGCGATCAAGCACGCCAACCCGCTGGACACCGACAGCATGATGGGCGCGCAGGCCAGCAAGGAACAGCTCACCAAGATCCTCTCATACCTCGACCTGGGCAAGCAGGAAGGCGCCGAGGTGCTGGCCGGTGGTGGCCAGGCGAACCTGGGGGGGGAGCTCGAAGGCGGCTACTACGTGCAGCCCACGCTGTTCAAGGGCCACAACAAGATGCGCATCTTCCAGGAAGAAATCTTCGGCCCCGTGCTGGCCGTGACCACCTTCAAGGACGAGGCCGAAGCCCTGGCGATCGCCAACGACACGCTGTATGGCCTGGGTGCCGGCGTGTGGAGCCGCAACGGCAACGTGGCCTACCGCATGGGCCGCGCCATCAAGGCCGGCCGCGTGTGGACCAACTGCTACCACGCCTACCCCGCGCACGCCGCCTTCGGCGGCTACAAGGAATCGGGCATTGGCCGTGAGACGCACAAGATGATGCTGGACCACTACCAGCAGACCAAGAACTTGCTGGTGAGCTACAGCGAGAACAAGCTGGGGTTCTTTTAATCCCCCCCGCGCCGCCGGCGCGTCACCCCCCAGGGGGCAACGCGTGCGGACCGGCCAAGCCGGATCCGCCGCGTTCTGGCTGGGGCACTTCGCTCCGGAAAGACCTTAGGAGATCTCTCATGGTTGAAAGAGTCATCGCCACACCGGCCGCCGTGGAATTGATCGAACGGCTCAAGGCGCAGCATGGCCCCGGCCTCATGTTCCACCAGAGCGGCGGCTGCTGCGACAACAGCGCGGCCAACTGCTACCTGCTGGGCGAGATCACCACCGGCGCGGGTGACGTGTACCTGGGCGACATCGGTGGCTGCCCGTTCTACATCGGCAAGGCGCAGTACGAGTACTGGCGGCACACGCAGCTCATCATCGACGTGATCGACGGCCACGGCGGCACCTTCTCGCTCGAAGGCCCGCAAGGCAAGGCCTTCCACACGCGATCCCGGGTGTTCACGGCGCAGGAGATGGCCGAGCTGGACGCGCAGGCCTTGCCCTGAACCGCCGCGAAGGCTAGGACAACCAGTCTTCCGCGTCAGGCCGACGCGGGTCGTGGCTCGGCGGTGGAGGCGGCGGCGGCGGCGCTTCGCTGGCGGCGAGTTGCTCCAGCACGATCGCGCTCTCCTTCATCACCTCTTCAAACAGCAGGCGAACCCTCAGCCGCGCCGCTTTCAATGCGGCAAGCTGCTGGGTGACCCTTTCGCGGTCGGATGGGGAGAGATCGACGGACAGGGCCCGGAACGTTCGCTCGATGTCGGCCAGCTCGGCCTCGGCCTTTTTCCACGCATGGAACTTGGGGGAGGGAATATCCATGCCCCAGCATGCGAGTGAGGCGCCTTGGAGCGGGTAGGAGAACGCCCCATGTCGGCGAAGGAGATGGCCGAAGCCCTCAACGATCGCTTTTGTCCTACAGCGCCGGCGCGATGGATTGCCTACGATGTGAGCTTGTGAACGATGGAGGTGAGCGCGGTATGTCGTTGATCTTCAGCAGCAGGGTGCCGGGCATTGCCGGTGCTGATGCCCAGGTGCTTCGGTGGTGGCGGGCGATGTGCGCGCTGGCGGCGGTGAACGTCGGCCTGTGGCTGGCCGTGTGGCACTTCGCGCCTGTGGCCGGTTTCCACGGGGGGCTGCAGCTCACGCTGTCCGGCGTCTACGTGCTGGTGTGCGCCTACCGCTCGGTGTTCCCCCGGGTGGACCTCGAGCGGCTGGTGGTGGTGGACACGCGCCTGTCCAACATCTTCCTGGGCCGCGCGGCAGCCACGGTGGCCGAGATCTGCTTCGCGATCCAGCTCGGGCTGCTGATCCATCAGCTGGGCGTGCACGCGGGCCTGCCGTGGGTGCAAAGCGCTGCCTGGGTGGTCCCGGTCTTCATGGTGGTGGCACAAGGCTTCTGCTGGCACAGCGTGCTCACGCTCAACCACATCACCCAGGCCGTCGAGTCCCTGCTCTGGGCGGCCGGCTTTTCCTGGATGGCGGTCCTGCTGGGCGTCACCGCCCTGTACAGCACGGGCTGGGTCAACTCGCTGGCGATCTTCGGCATTCTTTGTTGCCTGGCTTTCGTGGCGTACGTCCTGAGCGTGGATGCGCCGATGTACTGGCGCCGTTACCGCCTCGGGCGGTCGAACGGGCAGACCTACCTGTGCGTCGAGCAGGGCGCGCGCGATGCCTGGCAGCGCCGGGTGTGCAGCGGCAGCTGGACGGCGTGGAAAGCGGATGCGCTGTGGCTCACGCCTTATTTCAGCGTCGGGGTCTGGCTGAGCATCGCCATGGTGTGGGTGCCCGGCCACTGAGGCGAACCCGCCCGGCTACCAGCGCACTCGCAGGCCCAGTGTCCCGTTGAGGCCGCCGCTGTGCCGCGCATGCCCGCCGGCGGCCCACACGGTGCCGATCTCGCCGTAGAGGCTGGTGGAAGTTGACAGGGCGAGCGTGGCGCCGGCGGCGAGTTCGGTGCTGGCACCGCCGGTGCCGGTGGCCACGTCGGTGGCGCCGGCGGGGCCGGTGAAGCGGGTCACGTCCCGGCCTTTGCTGCCGTGGTACAGGTTCAGGCGGGCGTAGGGTTGCAGCTTGCCGGCGGTGGTGGACAGTTCGCCTTTCAAGCGCAGGCCGGCGCGCACGGTCCAGCGGCTGTGCGTGTTCTGCTGCACGTCGGCGCCCGTGATCACCACGCCGTCGAGGTCGATGCGCTGGTGGATGAGCTGCAGTTGCGGCTCCAGCATCCAGCCCGACGGGAGCTGGTAGCCCCGTCCCACTTCCACCGACGCGAGCAGGCTGTCGCCCTTGCCGTGGCTGGCGGGCGCCGTGAGCGGCGAGACGCCGTAGCGATGCTGCCCACCTTGCAGCACGGTGTCCACATAGAAACCGTTGGTGTGGTGGTAGGTGGTGTAGGCACCGAGGTAGTGGCTGCGCAGCCGGTTGCCGCCGACGTTCTGGTCGGCCACGCTGCTGGCGAAGCCGCGGACGTTCATGGTGCCGTTGAGCTGGCCCACGTACAGGCCCGCGCGCCAGCCGGGCTGCGCCCACAGGTCGATGCCGGCTTGCAGGCCATGGAGCCGACCCTGGCTGCGCGGGCTCACGTCGCCGTTCTGGGCGACGGTGCGTTCCGCGCTGATGAGACGGGCCCAGGTCTGGCGCTCGACACCGCTGCCGGCGCCATCGCCGATGCGCTGGTGCAGGCTGCCCAGCATCAGCGTGTTGCCCAGGCGCAGTTGCTCGGGCAGCGCGGCGAACAGCGGCACCTCCATCCGGTAGGCGGGGGTGGTGGGCCCGGCGGCGAGCGTGCTGGAGCGCAGGAACCAGCTTTCCCCCGCGTCATTGGCGTCCGCGGCGTACAGGCGGTATTCGTAGGCGCCGGCGTCGACGTGTCCGCCCGCGAGGTGGAAGGCGTCGCGGGTGGTCTGGGCCGTGGTGGTGGCGCCGTTGAGCGCGCTGATGACTTCGATGCCGTCACCGGTGGTCTGCGCGCCCAGGCCGCCGAGGTTGGTGACCTGCAGGGTGGTGCTTCCGCTGGCGCTGGCGCCGGCGCCATCGAGCACCAGCCGGTCGCTCAGGCTGATGCTGTTGCCCAGCGCGGTGCCGATCCTCAACACCCCGTTCTGGCCGACATAGGCCCCACGGACGGTGAGCCGGCTGCCGGGGGTGGCGCCCCGCAGCGAGACGGTGCCCGCGTTGTCCAGGCTGGCCACGGTCTGGTTCAGGCCCGCGGTGTCGAGCGTGGCGCCGTTGGCCACGGTGTGCGCGGAGGCCGCGCTGAAGGCGCCGGCCACACCGGCGCGCAGCGTGCCGGCGTTGATGGCCGTGGCGCCCGCGTAGGTGTTGAGGCCGTGCATCGTCAACGTGCCCGCACCCAGCTTGTTGAAACCGGCCGCACCGATGAAGGCGGTGCGGATGCCGACCTGATGGCCGTTGGTGTCGAACCAGACGCCTTCGGCGCCGCCCGAGAGCGTGGTGAAGCCTTCCAGGAAATCGGACGCGTTCCAGGTCGCGCGCAGGATGCCGCCATCGAGGTTGAGGGTGGCGGTTCCACTGCCGTGGACGACCGTGCTCGTTTCCAGCAGGCCGCGGCTGACCGCATCGCCACGGAGGGTCAGCGTGCCCGTGGAGCCGGCCTGCACGGCGATCTGGGTCAGCGGCGTTTGCACCCTGCCGTGGTCCTCGATGGTCAGCGCGCCGATGCCTTCATAGCCGACGTTCATTTGAGCCGAGAAGTCCAGGCTCGATGCGCGGCCGCTGACCACGTCGCGGCCCGAGACGACGGCCGTGCCGTCGCCAGTGCCCTGATAGCCGATGTAGGCGGTGTGGCCGGTGATCGCACCGCCCGCATCCACCGACAGCGTGCCCGGATCGGTAAAACCCACGTACAGGTTGTCGCCGAGCGCCCAGGTCGAGACGTTGCCATGGCCGTCGCTGCCCGAGACCGTGACCGTGCCGGAGGAGAGGCCCGGAACCGCGCCGGTGGTGCCGCCGATGGCCCCCTGGGCACTGCGCACCAGCCCGCCGTTCTGGATGAGCAGCGAGCCCGCGCCTTCATTGCCCACGGTGAGCGCGCTGTTGTTGATCCAAGTGGAGACATTGCCGTGCGCGTCCACACCCGAGACGGTGGCCGAGGCGGTGCCGCCGCCATACGCGATGTTGCCGTGCGCGTTGCTGACCAGGCCGCCATCGAGGATGGACAAGGAGGCCGTGCCGCCATAGCCCACGCTCAACTGGCCTGGCATGGTCCAGCTCGACACGTTGCCGCTGCCGTCACTGCCCGTGACGATCACCGTGCCCGTGCCCCCGGTGTACCCCAGGGCGCCGGTCGCGCTGGTGGCCGTGCCGCCGCCCTGGATGGTCAAGGTGCCCACGCCCGTGTCGCCCACGTAAATCTCCCCGGCCTCGACCCAGTTCGGCGACGGCACCGGCAAGGGGCCCGGGTTGACGTCGCCCACGCCGATGACGGATTGGCCCAGCGCGACGCGAGGCCCAAGGGTCGCGCAGGCAAGGGCCAGCACCGCCGTCGACAGGTGAGAGCGCCGGTGGCGGAAAAATTCGCCATGGCGGCCCGCTCGTTTTGATGGTCGCATCCCAGGCATGTTCTTCTTGGTCATGACGGCGCGGGCCTCCGGTTGGTTGACACATGGAACCTGCTGCCCTTCCCGTTCCATCCCGGGCGATCTCGTGACAGGCAAGTCTTACCCTGTCACTTATCGGCAGGTGTGCGTGCTACTAAAGTCGAAGCACGCGGCGGCGGTCGCACCGTGGCCGTCCACGGCGAATTTTTCATGCGCACAACATGAATGCTTTCGTCGTATTGAGGTGAAGTCTCTGCCGCTCACGAAAAAGGTGAGCCGGGCCTGAGAACCCGCGAATGCACGGCGGAGGCCGTGAACCTGACAAGGAACACGGCCTCTGTCATTCTGGCGCCATGCTTTGGCGACCCGAATGGGAGGCCCGAAAGGTCCTGCCGGTTGCCGTGTGTTCCCGGTTCTCAGCCCGTTCGGGCCGCCGCCACTCTGTGTTGTGTGGCGGCGGCTGTTCCTCCACGAACAGGGGAGGCGGGCACTCCATGCCCAGGCTGCAGCACAAGCAACAGAAGATTGCCGTGTTGATCGACGCGGAAAACGTCTCTCACACACTGATCCGTTCCATCCTGCTGCGCGCCGCGTGTTACGGCGCGCTCATCGTCAAGCGCGCGTGCGCGCGAGGGGGTGCGTGTGTACGGCTTCGGCGCGCGGCAGACGCCACGGGCCTTCGTGGCCGCCTGCAGCAGCTTCATCTACACCGAGTCGATCGCGGCGGAATGAGCACATGCGCGCCAGCGCCGGGGGCGGTGAGGCCTACGCCCGCCGCGTGGCGAGCACCGTGGCGGTCTTGCGCACCGGGCTGGAGAGCACCAGCGAGGTGGTAACGCTGCCGTGCACCGCGAGCGCGTCGACCACGCGTTCCAGATCCTTCGGCTCGGCGATGGCGCAGCGCACGATGAAGCAGTCTTCGCCGGTCACGCGGTCCGCTTCCAGCACCTCGGGCATGTTCTCGAACAGCTGCACATATTGGGAAATACCGGCGTGCGTGGTCTGGATGCGAATGAGAGCCTGCAGCCCGATGCCGATGGCGCGCAGATTGACGCGCGCGCTGTAGCCCTCGATCACACCGGCGTCTTCCAGCTTGCGCACGCGCTCGCTCATCGCGGGTTGCGACAGGCCGATGCGTTTGCCGATGGCGGCCAGGCTTTGCCGCGCGTCGCGCTGCAGGGCTTCGAGGATGAGGAGGTCTTTCTTGTCCAGCTTCATGGCGGTGTGTCGTGTGGCGCGGGCAGCGATGATCCATCGGTTTTGAGGGCCGGATTCCGATGGCCCGCGCTTGGAGGCGGCGCTGCCATTGTCTAGCATGGGCCGAAGCTGTTTCGCACCCCGCGACGGCCCTTCAACCCAGGACGGAAACATGGAACTCATCGGCATGCTCGACTCGCCTTATGTGCGGCGGGTGGCAGTCACCTTGCAACTGCTCAGGCTGCCTTATGTGCATCGGCCGATCTCGGTGTTTCGCACTTTCGATGACTTTCATGCGATCAACCCGGTGGTCAAGGCGCCCACGCTGGTGTGCAGCGACGGCCAGACCTTGATGGACTCCACGTTGATCATTGACCACATCGAGTCCGTCGCGGGCCGCAGCCTGATGCCGACGGGCGGGCCGCAGCGACAGCGCGCGCTGCGCATCGTTGGTCTGGGCCTGGCGGCCTGCGAAAAGGCGGTGCAGATCGTCTACGAGCGAAATCTGCGCCCGGCCGAGAAGCTGCACGAACCTTGGATGCTTCGGGTGAAGGGGCAACTGGTGGCCGCCTTCGCGCAGCTGGAGGCGGAGATGGTGGCGCAGCCCCTGCCGGTGGAGGTGGCTTCCATCGACCAGGCCGGGGTCACGGCCGCTGTGGCCTGGCGCTTCGCGCAGGAGATGGTGCCTGGTGAAGTGGATGCCCAGGCCTACCCGGCAACGGCTCGCTTTTCGAGCGAGGCGGAGGGGCTGGATGCCTTCCGCGCGGCGCCTTTCGCCTGAAGTGCGGCCGAGCGGCTTCAGCTCCTGCGGCCGAGCTTGCGGTACACGGTGGCGCGGCTGATGCCCAGCGCGCGCGCCGCTTCCTTCACGTTGCCGCGCGCATCGTCCACCGCCTTGCGGATCATGGCGGTCTCCACGTCCTTGAGCGGCAGGCCGTGGCTGGCGCCGCGTTCGCCACCGGGGTTGAGCTGGGCCAGCACGCTCAGGCGCAGGCCCGACCACAGTGGCACTTCCAGCGGGCCGCGCTGGTGCCGCGCGGCGTCGAACAGGGTTTCCACCGGCACGGCGAAGAGTTCGCTGCAATGGCCGGGCGCCATGCCGGCGGCCATGCCCAGCATGTCGGCCGCCGGGCGGTTGATCGCCGTGATCTGCCCGTCGGCGTCCACGCAGACGAGGCCGTCGCTGGCGTCGCCCGGCATGCGGCCGGGCCAGCTCAGGCACAGCAGCAGGCGGTGCGGCTGGCTCAGGGTAAGGGCGTTCTCGATGCTGCGCGCCGATTGCGTGACGAGGTGCTTGAGCGCGGGCTGTTCGATCACGTTCACGCCGGTGAGGTCAAGCATGCCCACGCACTGGCCGTTGGGCCCCCAGATGGGCGCACCGGCGCAGCTGTAGACGCTGGTGTCGTCGAAGAAGTGTTCGCCCCGGTGCAGCCAGACCGGCTGCAGGTCGGCCAGGGTGGTGCCGATGGCGGTGGTGCCCACGGCGCGTTCGGACAGATCCACGCCGATGCGCGCGATGTTGGCGGCGTGCGGGTCGTGGCGGTCCACCGGGCCGTTGACGTCGATCACCAGGCCGCGCGCGTCGGTGAGGATGGCGAAGTAGCGCGTGTGCGCCATGGCGCGCGAGAGCGACTGGATCACCGGTGCGGCCGCGCGCAGCAGCGGCTGGTTGGCTTCGATGGCGCGCTGCGCCGCCCCGCTGGTGACGGTGTCGAAGGTGATGTGCTGGCGCGGTTCGAGCCCGAGGTCCAGGCAGCGCCGCCAGGAGCGTTCGACCCAGGGCGCCAGCAGGGGCGGGCTGAGCGGGGCGCGCGATTCGAGCACCGCCTTGCGCGCCTGCTCGATCAGGGCCAGGCGCTGCAGCTGGGGCATCGAAGGCTGGGGCTGTGGGGTCACGATCGGCAGGGGGGTGGCTGGGCCGAGGCCGGGCTGCGGACAGGTCTTTGCCATTAGAGCAGCGTTTGGCCGCCCGTGCACCCCCCGCCCGGATCGGGTTAACCCGGCCAGCGCCAGCTCCAGCGGGTCTCGCGCACCAGCACCTCCAGGTCGGCCGGGGTGTCGAGGTCGCGCGTGTAGTGCGGGTTGTCCACCGCCCACAGGCGCACCGCCTCGGGGTGGGCCGCGCGCCACTGGCGCAGGCTGGGTTGCAGAGGCTCGGTCAGCGCGCTGCGCACGCGGGTGTCGAAGATCACCGGGTGGCCGGGCTGGCCGTGCACCATGGGCACCTGCACGTGGATGCCGGGGCCGCGCGCGGTGAAGGCGTCCAGCGCCAGCTGCACGTCGGCGCGGTCGATCAGCGGCTGGTCGGCCAGCAGCACCACGACCTGTTTCACGTCGTGCGCCAGCGCGCGCAGGCCGGCGCGCAGCGACGAGGCGGTGTCGTCTTCGGGCCGGGGGTTGATGACGCACAGCGGCGCCAGCTCGTCGGGCAGCCGGGCCACGTGGGCCTGGATGTCGTGCGCGTGGTGGCCCAGCACCAGCACCAGGTCGTGCCGCGCCGGGCCGCGCAGCGGCTGCAGGTGGGTGAGCAGCCGCTCCAGCAGGGTGCGGCCTTCCAGCTCCAGCAGGCATTTGGCGACCCCGCCCATGCGCCGGCCGGCGCCGGCGGCGAGGATGACGAAACCCGTCTTCACGGCGAGACGAAGCAGGTGGGCGCGGAGGCCTCGGCGGCCGACAGCGTGTTCTTCGCGTTCGCCACTTCCATGTCGCGCGGCAGCGGCACGCCGTTCTTCACCGCGAGCACCTCGGCCATCACGCTCACCGCGATCTCGGCCGGCGTCTTGCTGCCGATGTAGATGCCGATCGGCCCGCGCAGCCGCGCCAGGCTTTCTTCGGTCTGGTCGAAGTGCTCGATCATGCGGGCGTGGCGCGCCTCGTTGTTGCGGCGCGAGCCGATCGCACCGACGTAGAAGGCCTCGGTCTCCAGCGCTTCGAGCAGCGCCAGGTCGTCCAGCTTGGGGTCGTGCGTGAGCGCGATCACGCAGCTGCGCCGGTCCACGCGGAACTCGCGCACCACGTCGTCGGGCATCTCGGTGACGAGGGTCACGCCGGGCACGGCCCAGGCGCTGCGGTATTCCTCGCGCGGGTCGCACACGGTGACCGCGAAGCCGTTGAACAGCGCCATGGTGGCGAGGTACTCGGTGAGCTGGCCGGCGCCGATCAGCAGCATGCGGTATTCGGGGCCGAAGGTGTTGCTCAGCCAGCCGTTCTCGTCGGCCAGCGCCGCGGGTGTGGCGGCCGCGCGCAGTTCCACGCGGCCGGTGGCCAGCTCGGTGCGCCGCTCGACCAGGTGGCCGGCGGTGAGCGTGCGCACCAGCTCGTCCAGCGAGGTGGCGTCGGGGTTGAATTCGAGCACCAGCTCCAGCGTGCCGCCGCAGGGCAGGCCGAAGCGGTGGGCCTCGTCGGCGCTCACGCCGTACTTCACGCGCTCGGGCGGCCCGGTGGGGATCTCGTGCGTGATGCCGGGCGGTGCCGTGCTGCCTTGCACCGCGCCGTGCGCTCGGCTGTAGCGGTAGATCAGGTCGTCTTCGATGCAGCCGCCCGAGACCGAGCCGACCACCGCGCCGGTTTCGCACAGCGCCATGACCGAGCCGACCGGGCGCGGCGACGAACCCCAGGTGCGCACGACGGTGGCCAGCAGCGCGCGTCGGCCTTCGTTGCGCCAGCCCAGCAGCGTGCGCAGGACGGTGACATCCAGATTTTCCAAAGTTACCCCTTCGTGGCCATGTAGATCACCGCCGCCACGACGACGGCGATGGCGGCCCAGGCCCAGGTGGGCATGCCACCGCCGGCCTTGGGCATGGGTTTGAGTGTGGCGTCGGTCGCAGCGGGCGCGGCCGCGCTCGGGTAGCGGGCCTGCAGCGCCTCGTCGAAACGGCGGAAGAAGTCTTCGGCCAGCGACTTGGCCGCGCCGTCGATCAGGCGCTGGCCGAGCTGCGCGATCTTGCCGCCCACGGTGGAGTGCACCGTGTAGCTGAGTTCGCAGCCGGAGGCGGCCGGCGCGAGCTGCACGGCGGCCTCGCCCTTGCCGAAACCGGCCACGCCGCCTTGCGCGTCGAAGCCGATCTTGTACGAGCTGGGCGGCACGATGTCCGAGAGCGTCACGCGCCCGTTGAAGCGCGCGGCGACCGGGCCGATCTTGATGGCGGTGGTCACGGCGTAGGTGTTGGGTTCGGTGTGCTCGAATTTCTCGCAGCCCGGGATGCAGGCCTTGAGCATCTCCGGGTCGTTGAGGGCCTCCCAGGCCTGTTGCTGGGTCACGGCGAGCGGCCGGCTTCCTTGCATGTCCACGTTGGTTTCTCCTGTCAGGTCGGAATGATGAATGAAACAGATGACATCAGCCGCGCTGCATCAGCGCGGCCATGGACCGCGCGAGGTCTTCGAGGCGGCTGAGGTTGTGCACGGCCAGCATGCCGTGGGCGTGGCGGTGCAGCACGCTGGCGCCGGTGGCCAGGGGGGCGTAGCCGTCGTAGCGCAGCAGGGGGTTGAGCCAGAGCAGGCGGCGGCTGTGGCGGCCGAGCCAGGTGAGTTCCTGGTCGAGCAGTTCGGGCGCGCCGGTGTCCAGGCCGTCGGTGATGAGCAGCACCACGGTGCGCCGGCCGACGAGGCAGCGCGGGTATTGCGTGCGCAGGCTGGCGAGCGAGGCGCCCAGGCGGGTGCCGCCGGCGAAGTCGTCGATGGCGGCGTTGGCCATCTCCAGCATCTGGTCGGTGTCGCGGTGGCGGAAGGCGGCGCGCAGGTCGGTGAGTTCGGTGCCGAAGGCGAAGGCGGCGCGCGGGGTGCCGCGCGTGGCCTGGTGCAGGAAGGCGAGCAGCAGGCGCGCGTAGCGCTCCATGGAGCCGGAGATGTCGACCAGGATGAGCAGCGGCAGGGGCTGGGGCCGGCGGTTCATGAGGGGCAGTTGCAGCAGTTCGCCGTCGTGGCGGCGGGCCTGTTGCAGGGCGCGCGGCCAGTTGGGGCGGTGGCCGCGCGTGCCGGCGCGTTCGCGGCGCGAGCGCACGGGGGGCAGGGGCAGGGGGATGTCGCGCACGAGTTGTTCGACGAGGCGGAATTCGCTGGCGGAGAGGCCAGCGAAGTCGGCGTGGCGCAGGCGCTGCTGGTCGCTGGCGGTCATGGCGGCGTCGAATTTGAGTTCGGTTTCGCCCTGGTTGGGAGTGCGGGCTTTGAGGCCGGCGACGCTGAGGGCTTCCTGCACGCGGGCTTTGCGCCGCACCGGGTGGGCTTTGGCGGCTTTGGGAAGCATCTGGGCGAGGAGTTGTTGGGCGAGTTCGGGGTTGCGGAAGAAGGCGTCGAACATTTCGTTGAAGACGCCGATGTCTTGTTGGCGGCTGACCATCACGGCTTGGAGGGCGGCGCGCAGGTCGTCTCTGCGTTCGACGCCCACGGCTTGTGCGGCGGTGATGGCGAGCGCGGCGCGGCTGCTGTCGACCGGCACACCGGCTCGGCGCAGGGCCCTGCCGAAGGCGGTGATGTGGTCGGGGAGTTTCCCGCTTCTGGCGTCGCCCAGGATCATTCTTTTTCTGCCTGCTTTTTGCTTGGCACGTCGTGGTGGGTTGCATGCACCTCGCGCTGACGGCTGGCGGGGTCCGCGTTCTCCGGCGCTGCTCGCGGGTGTCTGCCCGGGTCCACGACCATCACTTCGTCAACACGACCCCCTCGCGCTCCCTCTGTGGCAACCGCGAATGGGCGCCTGCGCCCGCGAACCCCACCATCCGTCGAGAGTGACATGCAGGCGCGCAAAGGGTCTTCTCCCGTGTGGCGTGCCTGGGTGCGGCTGGGGTCGATGGGGTGGGTGTCCGGGCGCAGGCGCCATTCGCGGTTGCCACAGAGTAAGCGTCCAGACCATGGCGTTAACGCAGTGGTTTCACTCGCGCCCGGGCAGACGCCCGCGACAGTGCGCCGGAGAACGGGCACACGCCCCAGCGGCCTTGAACCAATGCAAGCAAGCAAGGTATCCACAAAACTCACACAGGCTCAGGCGCCAACAACTGATCCAGCATCGGCAGCAAGGCCGCCACATCCTCCCGCTGCTTGAAGAGAATGCCCGCCGTGTCCTGGATCACCTCAGGGTCCAAAGTCAGCGTATCCAAAGCCACCAGCGCCTTCGCCCACTCCACACTCTCCGCAATGCCAGGACTGCGCTGAAAAGCATTGGCGAACGGCTGGTTGCGCAGACGGGACACAAAACGCGTCACCTGCTCGGTCAACGCCGCACTCGCCTCCGGCACCTGGCTTTTCACGATGGCCAGCTCGCGCTCCCGCTCCGGGTAGTCCAGCCACTGGTACAGACAACGCCGCTTCACCGCGTCGTTCAGATCGCGCGTGCGGTTGCTCGTCAGGATGGTCAGCGGCGCCGCCACCGCGCGGATGGTGCCCAGCTCGGGAATGCTCACCTGGTACTCGCCCAGGTACTCCAGCAGAAAAGCCTCGAACGGCTCGTCGGCCCGGTCCACCTCGTCGATCAACAACACCGCGCCCGGCTCCGGCGTCTGCAAGGCCTGCAGCAGCGGGCGGCGGATCAGGTAACGCGCCTGGTACACCTCGCGCTCGATCTCGTCGGGCGTGGACGTGGCCTGCGCCGCGCGCATGTGCAGCAACTGCGCCGTGTGGTTCCACTCGTAGAGCGCCTCGCGCTGCTCCATGCCGTCGTAACACTGCAGGCGCAACAAGGGCCGGCCCAGCACCTTCGCCAGCGCCTTGGCCAGCTCGGTCTTGCCCACACCCGGCTCGCCTTCGAGCAACAGCGGGCGCTGCAGGCGCATCGCGAGAAACACGGCGGTGGCCAGCCGCCGGGGAGCGTGGTAGCCCACGCCCTGCAGGGCGTGGGTGAGGCCGTCGATGCTGTCGGTGTCGTCGGGCACCCGGCTCATCCGTTGGCGTGACGCACCGCCACCTGCGTCTGCACCGTCACCAGGTGCGCCCGGTAGGCCGCGCTGGCGTGCAGGTCGCCGCTGATGTCGCTGGCGTCGATCTTCACGTCCTTCACCGCGTCGGGCGTGAAGCTCTTGGCCAGCGCAGCCTCCAGCCCGGCGTGGCGGAACACGCCGTTGCCGGTGCCGGTGATCGCCACGCGCGGGCCCGAGGGCGTGAGCGCCACGAACACGCCCACCAGCGCGAAGCGCGAGGCCGGCTGGCGGAACTTGGCGTACGCCGCCTTGCTGGGGATGGGGAAACGGATCGCGGTGATGATCTCGCCCGGCTCCAGCGCCGTGGTGTACAGGCCCTGGAAGAAGTCGTCGGCCGCGATCTGGCGCCGGTCCGTCACCACCGTGGCGCCCAGGCCCAGCACGGCGCTGGGGTAGCAGGCGGCCGGGTCGTTGTTGGCCACCGAGCCGCCCAGGGTGCCGCGCGCGCGCACCTGGCGGTCGCCGATGCCTTCGGCCAGCGCGGCCAGCCCGGGGATGTGCTTGCGCACGTCGGCGTTGTCGGCCACGTCCTGGTGGCAGGTCATGGCGCCGATGACCAGGGTCTGGCCTTCGACCTTGACGCCGCGCAGCTCGGCCACGCCGCCCAGGTCCACCAGTTGCTCGGGGCGCAGCAGGCGCTGTTTCATGGAAGCGATCAGGGTCTGACCACCGGCCAGGGGTTGCGCGCCCGCGCCGCTGAAGCGCTTGGCATCGGCCAGGGTCTTGGGTTGTTCGAGTGTGAATGCGTACATGGTGTGTCTCCTCCGTTTCAGGCCTTGGCCGATTGGATGGCCGTCCACACGCGGCTGGGGCTCGCGGGCATGTCCAGGTCCTTCACGCCCAGCGGCGCGAGCGCGTCCAGCACGGCGTTGATCACCGCCGGCGGCGAGCCGATGGCACCGGCCTCGCCGCAGCCCTTGGTGCCCAGCGGGTTGGTGGTGCAGGGCGTGGTCACGTGGCCGAGCCGGAAGTCCGGCACGTCGTCGGCGCGCGGCATGGCGTAGTCCATGAACGAGCCGGTGACCAGCTGGCCGGTCTCGCGGTCGTACACGCAGTGCTCCAGCAGCGCCTGGCCGATGCCTTGCACCAGGCCGCCGTGCACCTGGCCTTCCACGATCATCGGGTTGATGATGGTGCCGAAGTCGTCCACCGCGGTGAAGCGGTCGATGCGCACCACGCCGGTGTTGGGGTCGATCTCCACCTCGCAGATGTGCGTGCCGGCCGGGAAGGTGAAGTTGGTCGGGTCGTAGAACGCGGTCTCGTTCAGGCCCGGCTCCAGCTTGTCCAGCGGGTAGTTGTGCGGCACGTACGCGGTGAGCGCGACCTGGCCGAAGGTGACCTTCTTGTCGGTGCCTTTCACGGTGAACTCGCCGTTGGCGAAGTCCACGTCGGCGTCGCCGGTTTCCATGAGGTGGGCCGCAATCTTCTTGGCCTTGGCCTCGATCTTGTCCAGCGCGCGCATGATGGCCGCGCCGCCCACCGAGATGGAGCGCGAGCCATACGTGCCCATGCCGAAGGGCACGCGGCCGGTGTCGCCGTGCACGATGTCCACCTGCGACGGGTCCAGCCCCAGGCGCGAGGCCACGACCTGCGCGAAAGTGGTCTCGTGGCCCTGGCCGTGGCTGTGCGAGCCGGTGAACACCGTCACGCTGCCGGTGGGGTGCACGCGCACCTCGCCGCATTCGAACAGGCCGGCGCGCGCGCCGAGCGCGCCCGCCACGTTCGACGGCGCCAGGCCGCAGGCCTCGATGTAGCTGCTGTAGCCCACGCCGCGCAGCAGGCCCTTGGCCTTGGAGGCGGCCTTGCGCTGTTCGAAGCTGGCCATCTCGGCCAGTTCGTTGGCCTGGGCCATGCAGGCGGGGAAGTCGCCGGTGTCGTACTGCAGCGCCACCGGGGTCTGGTAGGGGAACTCGGTGATGAAGTTGCGGCGGCGGATCTCGTCCTGCGACAGGCCGGTCTCCCACGCGCAGCGGCTCACGATGCGCTCGAGCAGGTAGGTCGCCTCGGGTCGGCCGGCGCCGCGGTAGGCGTCCACCGGCGAGGTGTTGGTGAACCAGGCGTCCACCTCCACGTAGACCTGCGGCGTCTTGTACTGGCCCGCGAGCAGCGTGGCGTACAGGATGGTGGGCACGGCGGTGGAGAAGGTGGAGAGATACGCGCCGAGGTTGGCGTCGGTGTGCACGCGGAAGGCGAGGAAGTGGCCGTCCTTGTCCAGCGCCATCTCGGCGTGCGTCACGTGGTCGCGGCCGTGCGCGTCGCTCAGGAAGGCTTCCGAGCGGTCGCAGGTCCACTTGATCGCGCAGTTGAGCTTCTTCGAGGCCCAGGTCAGGCACACGTCTTCGGCGTACAGGAAGATCTTGGCGCCGAAGCCGCCGCCCACGTCGGGCGCGATCACGCGCACCTTGTGCTCGGGCAGGCCGAGCACGAAGGCCGTCATGAGCAGGCGCTCCACGTGCGGGTTCTGGTTGGCCACATAGAGCGTGTAGTCGTCGCCCGCGCGGTTGTAACTGGCGATGGCCGCGCGCGGCTCCATCGGGTTGGGCGCCAGGCGGTTGTTGACGAGGTCGATCTGGGTCACGTGCGCGGCGCCGTTGAACGCGGCGTCCACCTGGCCCTTGTCGCCGATGGCCCACTTGTAGCAGTGGTTGTCGGCGGCGGCCTCGTGCAGCGCGGGCGCGCCGGACTTCATGGCGTCGCGCACGTCCACCACGGCGGCCAGCGGCTCGTAGTCCACCTCCACCAGCTCGGCGGCGTTCTTCGCGTTCTCCAGCGTGTCGGCCACCACCATGGCCACGTGGTCGCCCACGTAGCGCACCTTGCCGAAGGCCAGGATGGGGTGGGGCGGCTCCTTCATGGGCTGGCCGGCGGTGTCGGTGATGAGCCAGCCGCAGGGCAGGCCGGCGATCTTGTCGCCCGCGACGTCGTCGCCGTCGAGGATGCCGATCACGCCCGGCGCCTTGAGCGCGGCGGACTTGTCGATCTTGCGGATGTTGGCGTGCGCGTGCGGCGAGCGCACGAACACCGCGTGGTGCATGTTGGGCAGCACGATGTCGTCGGTGTACTGGCCGGCGCCGGTGAGGAAGCGGTAGTCCTCCTTGCGCTTGAGCGATTCACCGATGTGGGGGAGTTTGGAGAAGTCGGAAGCACCCATGGTCGTTCTCCTCAGGCCTTCATGGCGGCAGCACCTTGCTGCACGGCCTTGACGATGTTCTGGTAACCGGTGCAGCGGCACAGGTTGCCTTCGAGCAGCTCGCGGATCTCGGTGCCGGTGGCGCCGGGGTTCGACTTGCACAGGCTCACCGAGCTCATCACCATGCCCGGGGTGCAGAAGCCGCACTGCAGGCCGTGGCATTCCTTGAACGCCGCCTGCATCGGGTGCATGGTGCCGTCGGCCGCCGCCAGGCCTTCGATGGTGGTCACTTCGCAGCCGGCGGCCTGGGGCAGCAGCATGTTGCAGGACTTGACCGCGCGCCCGTCGAGCAAGACCGTGCAGGCGCCGCACTGGGCGGTGTCGCAACCCACATGGGTGCCGGTGAGCCGGAGGTGTTCGCGGATCGCCTGGACCAAGAGCGTGTGGGGCGGCGCGTCGATGGTCACGGCCTTGCCGTTGACCCTGAGTTGAACCTGCATGCTTGTCTCCTTGTTGTGGTGATGGGGCACCAACAAGTTGAGCACGCGGCCCGGGCGGTGATTTGCGGGTTAACCCTGAAATCCTCTGGCCGGCGCCAATCATTCTCAAATTGAGACGCGCGCGGCTCAGGGGGCTTGCGCGACCCGGCTCAGAGCTGCGGGCTGGATGAGCGGGGCAGCTCGGCGCGGTAGCGCAGGCGCACCACCGTGTCCTCGACCACCTGCAGGTGCACGCTGGTGCGGCGGTACGACCACTTGCGGTCGATGCCCACGGTCAAGGGGTCCTGGCGGCTCTTGGTGCTGATCTCCAGCCCGTACCTCGACCGCAGCGACACCGTCAGCCGCTGGGCAAGGGCGCGCGCCTCTTCGGGTGAGCCGGCCTGGGCGCGCAGCACGACGCTCTGCAGCCGGTCCTGCTCGAACCCGAACGCCACCTGGAAGTCGGCGCCCACCACGTCATGGGCGGGAATTTCCAGCAGCACGCGGCCGTCTTCGGTGGCCGGGCGCAGCGTGCCCGGGGCCGCCGCCTCGGGAATCAGCGCCACCACCTCCGCCGGCGTGGCGCCGGCGGGCACGCCGCGCCAGAGCGCCTGCGCCGAAGCGCCCACGCACCACAGGAGCAGGGCCGAGCAGACGAGGAATTGGTTCATGTGGGCGTTGGATGCGGGCGAAGCCGCGGAGTTCGGGTGGTTCGGCACCCGGGCGCGGGGCCCGCCGGTGGCCCGGCAAGAATACCCGGTGGCTACTTGGGCCGAGGGCGGGGCAGGTGGGGCTGCACCGCCTGCAACCGCCCGCTGCGCAGCTCCACCACCGCCTTGCTCACCGCCAAGGCCGCGTTGCGGGTTTCGTCCTGCACGGCCAGGTCGTCGTCCAGCGTGTCGTGGCTGGTGGCGTAGGGTTCGTAGTAGCCGATGAAGCGGTCCAGCCGCGCCTGCGGGCCGGCGTCGATCAGGCCCATCCAGTCCAGCCAGTCGCACAGCGAGCGGCGCGCGCCCTCGATGCCGGCCACGTCGCCGTGCACCACCACGCCGTAGGCGCGGCCCGCCAGGTGCTGCGGGTAGTCCCAGCCCGCCATTTCCAGCGCCTTGGCCTTCTCGGGCTTCTTGCCGCCGGTGGAGGTCGGGTCGGGGTTGCCGCCGTCGGCGCACACCAGGCGGTCGATCATGAGCTTGAGCGGGCTCGGGCTCTGGTACCAGTAGACCGGTGTGACCAGCAGCACGGCGTGCGCCGCCACCCAGCGTTCGTAGATCTCGGCCATCCAGTCGTGCGTCTGGTTCAGCGCGTGGTTGGGGTAGCAGCTGCAGGGCCAGTGGCACAGCGGCATGGCGGTGGACACGCAGCCCTTGCAGGGGTGGATGTGCAGCGCGTATTCGGAAGTGAGCAGGCTCAGGTCCAGCACGTCGACCTGCATGTGCTGCTGTTCGAGCGCTTCGCGCGCGATCCGGGTGAGCCGGTAGCTTTTGGAGATCTCACCGGGGCAGGTGCCGTCGTTGCGCGCCGAGCCGCAGACCAGCAGCACCCGCGACGGCGTGCTGGGCAACGACCAACTCGCCTGCGCGGCGTCCAGGCGCGCCTTGGTCGCCACCCACTCGGACGACAGGTCGTAGTCCGGGTCGGCGTAGCCCGGCCCGGCCTTCTGCGTCACGGGCGCCTTGCGGCCTTCCTGGTAGGCCTCCCAGGCGATGGCCTCCAGCCGTTCGATGCTCGCGTCCTCGGTGCGGAAGGCGGGGTCGAAGAAGGAGGCGCGAAAGCGCTCGCTGAATGCCGCGCGCTCCAGGGGAGCGGGCGCCTGTCCTTTTCGGATCTGGGTCATGGTGCGGTGGTGTGGGTGGGGTGACCCAATATCGGAGCCGCCCGCGGGCGCGTCTGTTCGCCACCGCACCCTGGCTTCAGGCCGGGGCTCGGTGAAAGCGCATCGTCCAGTTGGCCTCCCAGCTGCGGCCGGCGTCGGCCGAGAACGCCTGCTCCCACAGCGGCGAGGCGGTCTGCGTGTCGGTCCAGCGAAAGCGCACGCGGATCGGGCGGCCGTCCAGCACGTCTTCGGCGAAGAAGGTGCCCACGCCGCGGTCGAAGTGGCCCACCACCGGCACGTCCAGCTGGTGGGGCTGGCGGCCGTCCAGCCACCAGATGGACCAGCGGCCGGTGTGCGGGTTGTGGCTGCGCAGCGTGGCCGCGCGGTAGCTGCCGCCGGGCAGGTGCAGCAGGTTGTCGTCCACGTTGCCCTGGCCACCGAGCACGGGCCAGGCGGTGCAGGTGCCGTCGAAGCGCTCCCAGTCGGTGCAGCCGCTCAGGCGCTCGCGCAGGCGGTGGTGTTCCACGCGCCAGTGGCCGTGCAGGAAGTCGAAGTCGTGGTCGCTGGTGTTCATGGGGTGGCTCCTTCAGGCGTGCAAAGCGGAACGGGCGGTGGGGGTGAGGCGGTG
>NZ_JBYTAE010000054.1:0-43509 GCF_058787875.1 Hydrogenophaga sp. FW305-3-2-15-A-LB1
GTCAGGGGCAGTGGGCTCTGCGCAGCGGGGTAAAGGAGGAGGCGGCACCAGCCGCCGGGGGACACCCGCGGAGCAGAGCCCGCTGCCCCTGACTCCCGCGAGGTATCACCCCAAAAAAAACGTCAGCGCAGAACAAGCACAGGAATGTGCGAATGCGTCAGCACCTGCTGCGTCTCACTGCCCAGCAAAAGACGCTTGATGCCCCGACGCCCATGCGAAGCCATCACGATCAGATCGCACTTGTTGCGCTTGGCCGCCGCGATGATCGCCTCGGCCACCAGATCGGACTTCACCGTCACCGGCTTCACCTTCACCTCACGCAACTGCCCGGCCGACTTCACCGCATTCACCGCCACCAGCGCCTCTTCCTGCCATTGTTTCTCGATGCGGGCCACCTCGGCCGCCGCCAACGCCACACCACCCTCGAAATAGGTTTGCGGGTAACGCGGAATCACCTTGAGCGCCACCACCTCGGCACCCGTCAGATCGGCCAGATTCAGACCATGCTCCACCGCCTTCTGCGACAGCTTCGAACCATCGGTCGCCACGAGAATTCGCTTGTACATTGTTGATCTCCTTGTGTGGTTGAACTCGGAACCCTCAGGGTAACAAAGCAGGGGCCTCAGGTGTTGACCTATGTCAATGGCCCGAAGCACGGCGTGGAATACGCTCCCACCATGAACCCGGCCGCCTCCGCGCTCGTGGCAAGCCACGTGCCTGCCCCTCCCGCGCCCGCCGTCCCGCCCCCTGCGGCAGGCGAGGCCACGCCATGGCCACCGCGCGCCGACTGGCTGGGCACCCACCGCGGCTCCCTCACGGTCACCGACGACTTCGCCGTCCTGGACGACCCCGTCGAACAGGAGACCTTCACGCGCGCCCTCGCGCCCGATGGCGAGGGCGCCGGTGCCGAATCCGTGCTGGTGGTGCAGGGCATGTACTGCGCCGCCTGCGCCGACACGGTCGAGTCGGTGCTGCAGCACCTGCCCGGCGTGCAACGCGCCCAGGTGCACGCCGCCACGCGGCGCCTCACGCTGCGCTGGGACCCGACGCGCACGCGCCTCTCCAGCCTGGCCCGCGCGCTGGGCGACACCGGCTACCGCCTGCTGCCCATGCAGCACGCGCTCTCGGTCAGCGAACGCCTGCGCGAAACCCGCCAGGCGCTGTGGCGCCTCTTCGTGGCCGGCTTCTGCATGATGCAGGTGATGATGTACGCGTGGCCCGCCTACGTGACCGCGCCCGGCGAGATCCCGCCCGACATCAACCAGCTGCTGCGCTGGGCCAGCTGGGTGATCAGCCTGCCCGTGGTGTTCTTCGCCAGCGGCCCCTTCTTCGCCAGCGCCTGGCGCGACCTGAAGCACGGCCGCGTGGGAATGGACACGCCGGTGTCCATCGGCATCCTCGTGACCTTCCTCGTCAGCTCGGCCGCCACCTTCGACCCCACCGGCCCCTGGGGCGCCGAGGTCTGGTTCGACTCGCTGACCATGTTCGTGTTCTTCCTGCTGGGCGGGCGCTACCTGGAGCACAAGGCGCGCGACCGCACGGCCGGCGCGCTCGACGGCCTCATGAACCGGCTGCCCGAGGTCTGCGAGCGGCAGAAGCCCGACGGCGGCTATGAGTCCGTCTCGCTGCGCCGCCTGCGCGTGGGCGACACCGTGCGCGTGCAGGCCGGCCAGGCCTTCCCGGCCGACGGTGAATTGCTCGATGGCCTGGCCATGGTGGACGAAGCCCTGCTGACCGGCGAGTCGCACCCGTTGTCGCTCCAGGCAGGGCAGGGCGTGGTGGCCGGCAGCTTCAACCTCGGCGGCCCGGTGCGGGTGCGCATCGACCGCCTCGGCGCCGACACGCGCTTCGCGCAGATCGTCCAGCTGATGGAACGGGCCTCGACCGAGAAGCCCCGCCTGGCCGTGCTGGCCGACCGCGTCGCGGCGCCTTTCCTCGTCTTCGTGCTGCTCGCGGCCACCGTGGCCGGCTTCTACTGGTGGCAGATCGACCACACGCAGGCCCTCGCGGTGGCGGTGGCCGTGCTCATCGTCACCTGCCCCTGCGCGCTGTCGCTGGCCACGCCGACGGCCATGCTGGCCTCGGCCGGCGCGCTGGCGCGGCGCGGCGTGCTGGTGCGCCGGCTGCAGGCCTTCGAGGCGCTGGCGGGCATCGACGCGGTGGTGTTCGACAAGACCGGCACGCTCACGCACGACCGCCTGGCGCTGCAGAAGGTCACCCTCCGGGAAGGTGCAAGCCTCTCGGACGCGTGGGCGCTGGCGGGCGCCCTCGCCGAAGGCTCGCTGCACCCCGTGTCCCGGATGATCGCGCGCGAGGCCATGGCGTGCCAGCCCGACCTGGCTCCACTGGCAGGGCATACCGAGCGGGCAGGGCAGGGCATGCAGGCCTTGCGGCCCGACGGAAGCTGGGTGCGCCTGGGCTCGGCCGGGTACTGCGGCCTCCCGCCCTCGGTGGCCGGTGAGCACCTGCCTGCCGTTCACCTGAGCGACGCCCGCGGCTGGATCGCGAGCTTTGTTCTGCAGGAAAGTTTGCGCGACGACGCAGTGGCCGCCGTGGCCGCGCTGCGCGCGCTCGGTGTGCGCACCTGGCTGCTGTCGGGCGACCGCGAGACCGCCGCGCGGCAGGTGGCCCAGGTGGTGGGCGTGGACCACGTGATCGCGGGCGCCTCGCCCGAGCAGAAACTGGCCGAGATCGCGGCGCTGCAGGCGCGTGGCCTGAAAGTGGCGATGGTGGGCGACGGCCTCAACGACGGGCCCGTGCTCGCGCGCGCCGACACCTCCTTCGCGCTCGGCCACGCGGCACCGCTGGCGCAGTCGCAGTCGGACTTCATCGTGCAGGGGGGCCAGGTCATGGACGTGGTCGACACCCTCACGCAGGCGCGCGCCACGCTGCGCACCGTGCGGCAGAACCTGGCCTGGGCCGCGGCCTACAACGTGGTCAGCGTGCCGCTCGCGCTGGCCGGCTACATGCCGCCCTGGCTGGCCGGCCTGGGCATGGCGGCGAGTTCGCTGCTGGTGATCGGCAACGCCCTGCGCCTGGCGCGGCACTGAAGGCATTCGATGGACATCCTCTATCTCCTGATCCCACTGTCCGTGCTGCTCGTGTTCGGCATCATCGGCGTGTTCTGGTGGGCGCTCCAGGCGGGGCAGTTCGACAACATCGAACGCGAAGGCGAGCGCATCCTCAAGGGCGATTGAGGGCGCGCTTGACCTAGGTCAAGGCCAAACAGGAACTCCCTGCGCACACTGTCGGCAGTGACATTGGCAAGGAGTATGTGTATGTCCGTGACCAACAGGGCCAGCCAGTCGGCGGTCTACAACGACAAAGTCGTTCGGCAGTTCGCCATCATGACGGTGGTCTGGGGCGTGGTGGGGATGCTGGTGGGCGTGATCATCGCCGCGCAGCTGACCTGGCCGGCGCTCAACCTGGGCGTCGAGTGGTTGTCCTACGGCCGCCTGCGGCCGCTGCACACCAACGCGGTGATCTTCGCCTTCGGCGGTTGCGGCCTGTTCGCCGCCAGCTACTACGTGGTGCAGCGCACCTGCCAGGTGCGGCTGTTCGGCGGGCAGCTCGCCGCCTTCACCTTCTGGGGCTGGCAGGCCGTGATCCTGCTGGCCGTGGTTTCGCTGCCCATGGGCATGACCTCGGGCAAGGAATACGCCGAGCTGGAGTGGCCGATCGACGTGCTCATCACCCTCGTGTGGGTGGCCTACGCCATCGTGTTCTTCGGCACCATCGGCCTGCGCAAGGTGCGCCACATCTACGTGGCCAACTGGTTCTTCGGCGCCTTCATCCTGGCCGTGGCGGTGCTGCACATCGTCAACAGCGCCGCGCTGCCGGTGGACATCTTCAAGAGCTACTCGGCCTACGCCGGCGTGCAGGACGCGATGGTGCAGTGGTGGTACGGTCACAACGCCGTGGGCTTCTTCCTCACCGCCGGCTTCCTCGGGATGATGTATTACTTCATCCCCAAGCAGGCCGAGCGCCCGGTGTACTCGTACCGCCTGTCCATCGTGCACTTCTGGGCGCTGATCTTCACCTACATGTGGGCCGGCCCGCACCACCTGCACTACACCGCGCTGCCGGACTGGACGCAATCGGTGGGCATGGTGTTCTCGCTCATCCTGCTCGCGCCCAGCTGGGGCGGCATGATCAACGGCATCATGACGCTCTCGGGCGCCTGGCACAAACTGCGCGACGACCCCATCCTGCGTTTCCTGATCGTCTCGCTCTCGTTCTACGGCATGTCGACCTTCGAGGGTCCGATGATGTCGATCAAGACGGTCAACGCGCTCTCGCACTACACCGACTGGACCGTGGGCCACGTGCACTCCGGCGCGCTCGGCTGGGTGGGCCTGGTGACCATGGGTTCCATGTACTACCTGATTCCGCGCCTGTACGGCCAGAAGAAGATGTACTCGGTGCCCGCCATCGAGCTGCACTTCTGGATCGCCACCCTGGGCATCGTGCTCTACATCGCCGCGATGTGGATCGCCGGTGTGATGCAGGGCCTGATGTGGCGCGCCGTCAACCCCGACGGCAGCCTGACCTACACCTTCGTCGAATCGGTCAAGGCCACCTTCCCGTTCTACGTCATCCGCCTGCTCGGTGGCGTGCTCTACCTGGCCGGCATGGGCGTGATGCTGTGGAACACGGTGATGACCGCGCGCAACGGCCGCGTGGAAGACGTCCGCATACCCGCTCTCAACCCCGCCCACGCCTGAGGAGCCACAAACATGGCCGACAACAACAAGCCCCAGGGTTTCACCCACGAGCGGATCGAGACCAACAACTTCCTGATGATCGTGCTCATCGTGCTGGTGATCGCGGTCGGTGGTCTGGTCGAGATCGTTCCGCTGTTCTTCCAGAAGTCCACCACCCAGCCGGTGGAGGGCCTCAAGCCCTACAGCGCGCTGCAGATCGCCGGGCGCGACGTGTACGTGCGCGAGGGTTGCTACAACTGCCACTCGCAGATGATCCGCCCCTTCCAGGCCGAGACGCTGCGCTACGGCCACTACTCGGTGGCCGGCGAATTCGTCTACGACCGGCCCTTCCAGTGGGGCAGCAAGCGCACCGGCCCCGACCTGGCGCGCGTGGGCGGGCGCTACAGCGACGAATGGCACCGCATCCACCTGAACAACCCGCGTGACCTCGTGCCCGAGTCCAACATGCCGGCTTACCCCTGGCTGGAGAAGAAGACCGTGAACGAGGCCGGCCTGCCCAAGCGCATGGAAGTGCTGCGCACCCTGGGCGCGCCCTACACCGACGAAGAGATCGCCGCATCCCAGGCCGACGTGAAGGGCAAGACCGAGATGGAAGCCCTCATCGCCTACCTGCAGGTGCTGGGCACCGCCATCAAGTGAGTGCCAAGGAGAACATCACATGGACATCAATGACCTGCGCAGCGCCGTCACCGTGATCAGCCTGATGACCTTCCTGGGCATCGTGGCCTGGGCCTGGGCCCGGCGCAACCAGTCCCGCTTCGACGCGGCAGCGATGCTGCCGTTCCAGGACGAAGCCACCACCGACAGCACGAAAGAACCGTCATGAGCGACTTCACCAGCGAATTCTGGAACTGGTACGTGGCCGTGCTGACCGTGGTCAGCATCATCGCGTGCCTGGTCCTGCTCTGGATCAGCGGCACCACCAAGGTCAAGGCCACGGCCGACAACACCACCGGCCACGTGTGGGACGGCGACCTGCGCGAGATGAACAACCCCTTGCCCAAGTGGTGGGTCTACCTCTTCATCATCACCTGCGTGTTCTCGATCGCCTACGGCCTGCTGTACCCGACCTTCGGCAAGTACCAGGGCCTGCTGGGCTGGTCGTCCGACGGCCAGCACAAGGCCGAGGTGGCCAAGGTCGAGAAGGCCATCGCACCGATCTACGCGCAGTTCAACGGCATGACGCCGCAACAGCTCGCGGGCGATGCCTCGGCCATGGCCATCGGCGAGCGCCTGTTCATGAACAACTGCGCCCAGTGCCACGGCTCGGACGCGCGCGGCGCGCGCAGCTTCCCCAACCTGACCGACCGCGACTGGCTCTGGGGCGGTGAGCCCGAGGCGATCAAGGCCACCATCACCCAGGGCCGCAACGGCGTCATGCCGCCCATGGCCGCCGCCGTGGGCACGCCGGACGACGTGCGCAACGTCGCCCACTTCGTGCTCAGCCTCTCGGGCAGCCCGCACGACTCGGTGCGCGCCGCGCTGGGCCGCGCCGGCTTTGCGGCCTGTGCCGCCTGCCACGGTGCGGACGGCAAAGGCAACACCGCCATGGGCGCGCCCAACCTCAGCGACAACACCTGGCTGCACGGCTGGGGCGAAGACGCCGTGGTGCGCGCCATCACCAAGGGCTTCAACAACCAGATGCCGGCACAGGCCGGCAAGCTCAACGCGGACCAGATCCATGTGCTGAGCGCCTACGTCTGGGGCCTGTCCAACAAGGGCGGCGCGGCGGCAGCGGCCGGCAACTGATCGATCTGCACCACGTGACCAGTCCGTCCAGCAAGCCCAGAGCCCCCATTCCCATCGTCCCCGTCGATGACGAGACGATGGTGTCCCTGTACGCCGCGCGCGAGAAGATCCAGCCGAGATCGGTCCAGGGCCTGTTTGCCAACTGGCGCTGGGTCATGGTCTGGATCACGCAGCTCGTGTTCTACGGGCTGCCCTGGCTGGAGTGGAACGCGCGCCAGGCCGTGCTGTTCGACCTGGAGGCGCGCCGCTTCTACATCTTCGGGCTGGTGCTCTACCCGCAGGACTTCATCTACCTCACCGGCCTGCTGGTCATCTGCGCCTTCGCGCTGTTCCTGTTCACCGCCGTGGCCGGCCGCCTGTGGTGCGGCTTCGCCTGCCCGCAGACGGTCTACACCGAAATCTTCCTGTGGATCGAGAAGAAGGTGGAGGGCGACCGCTCGGCCCGCCTGCGGCTGGACCAGTCCGCCCTGTCCGCCAGCAAGCTGGGCAAGCGCTCGCTCAAGCACGCGCTGTGGATCGCTTTCTCGCTCTGGACCGGCTTCACCTTCGTCGGCTACTTCACGCCCATCCGCGAACTGGGCGCGCTCTCGGTGGCCGCCGCGCTCGGGCCCTGGCAACTGTTCTGGATCTTCTTCTACGGCTTCGCCACCTACGGCAACGCCGGCTTCCTGCGCGAGCAGGTCTGCAAGTACATGTGCCCCTACGCGCGCTTCCAGAGCGCGATGTTCGACCGGGACACCATGATCGTCACCTACGACACACGGCGCGGTGAACCGCGCGGCCCGCGCTCGAAGAAGGCCGACCCCAAGGCCCTGGGGCTGGGCTCGTGCGTGGACTGCACGCTGTGCGTGCAGGTGTGCCCCACCGGCATCGACATCCGCAACGGCCTGCAGTCCGACTGCATCGGTTGCGCGGCCTGCATCGACGTGTGCGACGACGTGATGGACAAGGTGGGCTACCCGCGTGGGCTGATCCGCTTCTCCACCGAGAACGGCCTGGACAACGGCTGGACCACGCGGCAGATGCTGCGGCGCGCCTTGCGCCCGCGCGTGCTGATCTACACCGCGATCCTCGGGGCCATCACCCTGGCCGTGGGACTGAGTCTTTACATGCGCACGCCACTCAAGGTGGACGTGATCCGCGACCGCGGCGCCCTGGCCCGCATGGTGGAGCAGGGCCGCATCGAGAACGTGTTCCGCCTGCAGATCATGAACGCCACCGAGTCGCCGCAGCGCTACGCCATCGGTGTCTCCGGCCTGCCGGGCATCGCGCTGGACTCCAGCGCCGAGGTGGAGGTGCTCTCCACCGAGGTGCGCGCGGTGGCGGTGCGGGTGCAGATCCCGCCCGATGCCGCGAGCCCGGGTTCGCACCCGATCCATTTCGACATCCGCGCCATCGGCGACGAATCGATCCACGTCTCCGAAAAGGCGGCCTTCCTCGTGCCGCGCTGATCCGATCCATCTTCCCGAAGGAGCTCTCTCATGAACCCATCCAGCTCTCCCGCCGTGGCGGCCCCCGTGCCGCCGGTGTCCTGGTGGCGCGTGCCACACATGTGGCTGGTGGTGGGCGGCCCGCTGGTGGTGGTGGTGGCCAGCCTCATCACCGCCTTCATCGCCGTCCACAACGCCGACCCGGTGCTCGACAAGGCCGTGTTCGAACGCGACCGCGAAGCCGCGCTGGCGCTGGAAGGGCAGGCCAAGGCCGAGGCGCTGATCAAGCTGCAGCCCGCGCACCAGGCGCGCAACCACGCGGCCTCGCCGGTGGTGCCGCAACCGGAGCGCTGAAGTGCAGGCGCGCCACTGGATGGGCATCGCCTGGCCGGCTTTCCTGCTGGCAGCGGTGCTGGAGATGCTGGTCTTCGCGATGGTGGACCCGGGCGACCTGCACTGGTTCGGCCAGCCGCTGGCGTGGTCGCGCCAGGCGGTCTACACCGTGGCCTTCTTCGTGTTCTGGGGGGTGACGGCGGCGTCGAGCGCGCTGACCGCGCTGCTGGTCATCCGCAAGACTGAGGATTGACGATCTTGCGCAGGCCGTCGGTGTTCTTGATGTGCACGTAGCGCTGCTTCACATCGATGATGCCGTCCTCCACGAACTTGGAGAACGTGCGGCTCACCGTCTCGAGCTTCATGCCCAGGTAGCTGCCGATCTCCTCGCGCGTCATGCGCAGCACCAGCTCGGACTGCGAGAAGCCGCGCGCGTGCAGGCGTTGCACCAGGTTGAGCAAAAAGGCCGCCAGGCGTTCTTCCGCGCGCATGCTGCCCAGCAGCAGCATCACGCCGTGGTCCCGCACGATCTCGCGGCTCATGATCTTGTGCACGTGGTGCTGCAGGGTGGTGAACTCGCGCGACAGCTCCTCGACCTGGTCGAACGGCATCACGCAGACCTCGGCATCTTCCAGCGCCACCGCGTTGCAGGAATGGTGGTCGCTCACGATGCCGTCCAGGCCGATGATCTCGCCCGTCATCTGGAAGCCCGTCACCTGGTCGCGGCCGTCGGCCGTGGTCACGCAGGTCTTGAAAAAGCCCGAACGCACGGCGTACAGCGACGTGAACTTGTCACCCACGCTGAACAGCGACGTGCCGCGCTTGATGCGCCGGCGCTTGGAGATCACCTTGTCCAGCTTGTCCATCTCGTCGGGGTTCAAGCCCATGGGCAAGCACAGCTCGCGCAGGTTGCAGCTCGAGCAGGCGACTTTGATGCTTTGAGCGTCCATTAGAAAAGTCCGGATTCGCAAAAGGTTACAGCATACCCCCCGTGGTGTCGAATCCGCGCCCCGGCAGCGGATCAGTTCACCACCTTTTGACCAGGATCAAGGGAAATGCGGCCACTCTGCCGCACAGTGAGGGCCTTGATGGAGATTCGATCTTGAGCCACGCCATATCCGAGGAGCTGCTGAGGCGTTTTGACGTACCTGGGCCGCGCTACACCTCTTACCCCACCGCCGACCGGTTCGTGGAGGCGTTCACCGAAAACGACTACATCCAGGCGCTGCAACAGCGCCGCGCGGGCTCGATGGCCCTGCCGCTGTCCCTGTACGTGCACATCCCGTTCTGCGAATCGGTCTGCTACTACTGCGCCTGCAACAAGGTCATCACCAAACACCATTCGCGCGCGGCCGAGTACCTGCGCTATCTGGCGCGCGAGGTGGAGCTGCAGGTGGCGCACCTGGGCCAGGGCCACAGCGTGTCGCAACTGCACCTGGGCGGCGGCACACCCACCTTCCTCTCCGATGCCGAGCTCGAAGAACTCATGGCCATGCTGCGGCGCCACTTCACGCTGGCGCCCGGCGGCGAATACTCGGTGGAGGTGGACCCGCGCACCGTGACCGAGGACCGCCTGAAGTCCCTGGCCCGCCTGGGCTTCAACCGCCTGAGCTTTGGCGTGCAGGACTTCGACCCCGCGGTGCAGAAGGCCGTGCACCGCGTGCAGCCCGCCGAACAGGTGTTCGCGCTGGTGGCCGCGGCGCGCCGCATCGGCTTCGAGTCGGTCAACGTGGACCTGATCTACGGCCTGCCGCTGCAGACCCCCGCGTCCTTCGCGCGCACGCTGGCGCAGGTGAACGAGCTGCGGCCCGACCGCATCGCGCTCTACGCCTACGCCCACCTCCCATCGCGCTTCAAGCCGCAGCGGCGCATCTCGGCGGCCGAGTTGCCCAGCGCGGGCGACAAGCTGGGCATGTTGTCGATGTCGCTCGATGCGCTGATCGACGCCGGCTATGTCTACGTGGGCATGGACCACTTCGCGCTGCCCAACGACGCGCTCGCGGTCGCCAAGCGCCAGGGGCGCCTGCACCGCAACTTCCAGGGCTACAGCACGCAGCCCGACTGCGACCTGATCGCGCTCGGCGTGTCCGCCATCGGGCGCATCGGTGCCACCTACAGCCAGAACGCGAAGACGCTGGAGGAATACCGCGACCTGCTCGACCAGGGCCGGCTGCCCATCGTGCGCGGGCTCGCGCTCACGCGCGACGACCTCTTGCGCCGGGCCGTGATCATGGCGCTCATGTGCCAGGGCGAGGTGCAGTTCGAGTCGATCGAACTCGGCCACCTGATCAGCTTCAAGAGCCACTTCGCGCGCGAACTCGAGGTGCTCGAAGGCCTGGCCGCCGAGGGCCTGGTGCGCCTGAGCCCGACCGGCATCCAGGTCACCGAGGCCGGCTGGTTCCTGGTGCGCGCCATCGCCATGGTGTTCGACAAGAACCTGCAGGTCGACCTCGACCGCGCGCGCTTCTCGCGCATCATCTGAGGCCGGCGCGGGCGCCCACCATGCAAACCTCCATGGCGATCACGGCGCTCTTCATGGGCGTGGTGGGCGGCCCGCACTGCGTGGCCATGTGCGGCGCGGCCTGCGCCGGCATCGGCCGCGCGGCCGGCGCGCGCAGCACGCAGGCGCTGCTGGGTTTTCAGGCGAGCCGCATGCTGGGCTACGCGCTGTTCGGCGCCTTCGCGGCCGGCTCGGTGCAGGGCCTGGCCTGGTTGGGCACGAACACCGCGGTGCTGCGGCCGGTGTGGACCATGTTCCATGTGGCCGCGCTGCTCCTGGGCGCGGCGCTGCTCTGGCGCGCGCGCCAACCGGCCTGGATCGAGAACCTCGGGCAGCAGGTGTGGCGCCGCGCTCGGCCCGCCATGGTGACATTGGGGCCGCGCGCGCCGGTGGTGCTGGGCGTGGCCTGGGCGCTCATGCCCTGCGGCCTGCTGTATTCGGCATTGCTGGTGGCCTCGCTCTCGGCCAACGCGCTGGAAGGCGCGGCCATCATGGCCCTGTTCTCCATCGGCACCTCGGTCTCGCTCACCGCCGGGCCGTGGCTGCTGCTGCGCCTGCGCGGCGCGCGTTCGGGTGGTTGGGGCATCCGCCTGGCCGGGCTGGCCCTGGCCGTCACTTCGGGCTGGGCGCTGTGGATGGGCATCACCCAGCCCACCGGCCTCTGGTGCCTCTGAAAAACGCTCAGGCCTTGGGCGCGGCGCGGCCGGGCAGGGTGGCCAGCACCAGGCCGAGCATGGCGATGCCGAACGCCACGCCCTGCAAGAGCGACAGCCGCTCGCCCATGAACAACACGCCGATGGCGGCCGCGCTGATCGGCAGCATCACGGTGAACACACCGGCCTGCGAAGCGGGCACCGTCTTGAGCCCGGTCATCCACAGCCACACCGTCCATACGCTCGCGGCCAGTGCGTAGAACACCAGCAGGCCCCAGACGGGCAGGGCGACGGTGGAGAAGTCGAACGTCCACGCCGCCCACAGGCCGAACGGCGTGACCAGCGCGAAACCCCAGAGGTTGATGATGGCCGAGATGCGCTTGGGCCCCAGGCCCTCGGTGAGGTGCTTGCCGATCACCACATAAGAGGCCTCGCACACCACGGCGGCGAACACCAGCAGGTTGCCCAGCAGCGCCTTGCTGATGCCGAACGGGCCGCTGGTGTCGGCCACCACCGCGCCGGCGTCCACCTTCTGCAGCGAGAACAGGCCGATGCCCAGCGCCGCGCAGGCAATGCCGGCCGCGCTGCGCCAGCCGATGCGCTCGCGCAGGAACAGCCAGCTCAGCAAGGCCACCACGGCCGGGATGGACGACATCACCACGCCCGCGGCCACAGCGGTGGTCAGGCTCACGCCGAACAGCATGCAGATGGAGAACAGGAAGTTGCCCAGGAACGATTCGAGGAACAGCAGGCCGCGCGTGCGTGGCGACATCGGCGGTTCGTCGGCCGGCCTCTTCAACCAGTTCCACATCGCCAGGCCGCCGATGCCAAAGCGCAGCCAGGCCAGCAGGAACACAGGGAACACCAGCACCAGGGGCTTGGAGAGGGCCACATAGCTGCCCACCAGCGCCATGCTCAAGGCCAGGCACGCATAGGCCCACCAACGGTTCGGGGAAGTCACGGTTTTTGACGGGTGTGCACGAAAGTGGGTCGCATCATGCCTGAAGCGTTTCAGGGTATTCCGGGATGAGAGATGTTTGTTTTGCAATATGAAAACATAAAATGTTGCGGCGCAAGAAAATTTCTCAATGCAAGAAACGGATTTCTACATTGAGAAATTTGAGAAATAGTTCGTTGAAAAACAACAAGAAATTTTTTATCTTATATAAGACATAAGAGCTTCCAAAACTCTTCTATAAGACTTAAAGTCTTCTCAACGGCACCGCGTTTGCATGCAAGCCAGCCGCCCCGATCCATCAACCTCACGGAGTATTCAAATGCCGCAATCCCTGACCGAGCAACTGAGCCGCGCCCAACAGATCGAAGCCCTGGAAAAAGACTGGGCGACCAACCCGCGCTGGAAAGGTGTGAAGCGCGGCTACAGCGCCGCCGACGTCGTGCGCCTGCGCGGCAGCATGCAGGTGGAGCACACGCTGGCCAAGCGCGGTGCCGAGAAACTGTGGGACAAGGTCAACGGCGGCGCCAAGAAGGGCTACGTCAACGCCTTCGGCGCCATCTCCGCCGGCCAGGCCATGCAGCAGGCCAAGGCCGGCCTGGAAGCCGTGTACCTCTCGGGCTGGCAAGTCGCCGCCGACGGCAACACCTCCGAGACCATGTACCCCGACCAGTCGCTCTACGCCTACGACTCGGTGCCCACCATGGTTCGCCGCATCAACAACACCTTCAAGCGCGCCGACGAAATCCAGTGGGGCCGTGGCATCGAGCCGGGCAGCGCTGAATTCATCGACTACTTCCTGCCCATCGTGGCCGATGCGGAAGCCGGCTTCGGCGGCGTGCTCAACGCCTTCGAACTCATGAAGAACATGATCGCCGCCGGTGCCGCTGGCGTGCACTTCGAAGACCAGCTGGCCGCCGTGAAGAAATGCGGCCACATGGGTGGCAAGGTGCTCGTGCCCACGCAAGAGGCTTGCGAGAAGCTGATCGCCGCGCGCTTCGCCGCCGACGTGATGGGTGTCTCCACCATCGTGCTGGCCCGCACCGACGCCGAAGCCGCCAACCTGATCACCAGCGACCACGACGCCAACGACAAGCCCTTCCTGACCGGCGAGCGCACGCAAGAAGGCTTCTACCGCGTCAAGAACGGCCTGGAGCAAGCCATCAGCCGTGGCGTGGCCTACGCCCCGTACGCCGACCTCGTGTGGTGCGAAACCGGCGTGCCCGACATCGGCTTCGCCCGCGAATTCGCGCAAGCCGTGCAAGCCGCCTGCCCGGGCAAGCTGCTGTCGTACAACTGCTCGCCCTCGTTCAACTGGAAGAAGAACCTCAACGACAAGCAGATCGCCTCGTTCCAGGAAGACCTGGCCGCGCTGGGCTACAAGTACCAGTTCATCACGCTGGCCGGCATCCACATCAACTGGTTCAACACCTTCCAGTTCGCCCATGCGTATGCGCGCGGCGAAGGCATGAAGCACTACACCGAGATGGTGCAGGAACCCGAGTTCGCCGCACGCGACAAGGGCTACACCTTCGTGTCGCACCAGCAGGAAGTGGGCGCGGGTTACTTCGACGACGTGACGACGGTGATCCAGGGCGGTTCTTCCAGCGTGAAGGCGCTGACGGGTTCGACCGAGGAAGAGCAGTTCCACTGATTCGCGCTCTCAACACGTAGAGCAGCAAGGCCACCCTTCGGGGTGGCCTTTTTTTGTTGGTGAAGGATGTCTTTCACCTGGTTGACTTACAGTTTTGACTCCACTATTATGGATTTTTATCTAATGTAATGGAAGTGAATGACGGAGGACGCAGATTCCATCAACACCGCGATTGGCCGTCGTGTGCACGAGTTGCGCACTTCGCGGAAAGAAAGCCTGGAGACCCTGGCCTCACGATCTGGCGTGAGCCGTTCGATGATTTCACTGATCGAGCGCGGCGAGGCAAGCCCGACCGCCGTCGTTCTGGACCGTCTGGCGTCCGCCCTGGGTATCTCCATGGCCGCACTGTTCGGCTCGGCATCGGAGAGAGGCGCCTCCGACGATCCGCTGCTGAGAAGGGCTGCCCAGACCGAGTGGAAGGATCCTCAGTCCGGCTACACACGCAGGCTTCTCACCTCACCCACTGGGAGGTCGCCGTTGCAACTGGCCGAGGTGAGGTTTCCGGCGGGAGCCCGTGTCGCGTACGAGAGCGGCCGACACGATGGCTCTCTGCATCAGCAAGTCTGGGTTCTCAAGGGGCGCATCGACGTTGCTCAGGGCGAGCGGCGGCATGTTCTTCAAAAGGGGGACTGCCTGGCCGTGAGACTGGATCAACCTCTCGTGTTCTCAAACCCTACCGAGCGAGAAGCTCACTACTTGGTCGCCTTGTGCGACTTTGCCGCACCCTACAAGCACTAGCTCATTCAGGACATTGGAGCCCGCCATGACAGCCATCGAGCCGCTCTCAGGAATTCGCCTTCACGACTGCACGGAAGAAGAGCATGCCGGCGCCATTCTCGACATCCTCAACGATGCGATCGTGACTTCGACCGCGTTGTATGACTATGTCCCGCGGCCAGCATCAGCCATGGTTGCATGGTTTGCGACCAAGCGAGCCAACGGATTTCCGGTGATCGGCGCATTTGATGAGGACGGAACCTTGCTGGGTTTTGCCTCGTGGGGCTTCTTCAGGACGTTTCCCGCATACAAGTACTCGGTCGAGCACAGTGTCTACGTCCACAAGGACCATCGTGGTCGCAAGCTTGGCCCACTGCTCATGCGGACGTTGGTGGAGCGAGCGAAAGCGGCTGGCATGCACGCGATGGTCGGCTGCATCGACGCCTCTAACGAGGGCAGCATTCAACTGCATAAGCGACTGGGTTTCGTGCACACCGGCACCATGCCCCAGATTGCCTTCAAGTTCGGTCGATGGCTGGATGCGGCCTTTTATCAGCTCACGTTGGAGACGCCGAACGACCCGGTTGACGGCTAGGGGCGATGGTCAGACCACTCAGCAGCAAATCAGCCGCATCGTTTTCTTGGCAGACGACTCGTCGATGTCGATGGCCGCACCCAGTTTTTCCTGAGGCCACACCAGCTCTTCCCGTCGCGAGCGAATGCGCTCGCCGACGAGGTTGGGGATGGGGAAGTCGGATTTTTGGCCGCCTGGCTCGACGTTCATACCGTGCCAGGTGTTAACGGGCACGCTGAGCGCGCATGCGCTTTTCGACGTCCTTCATGAGGTCCGAAGGAGTGACGTCAAGTGCGTCGCAAAGCTTGAACATGAGCCGCACGCTTGGACTGTTTTTCCCAAGTTCGATCAGCGAGAGGTAGCTCCGATCCACGTCGGCACGAAGCGCGAGCTCCGTCTGGCTCCACTTGCGACGTGTTCGCAGGCTGCGCAATGCCTGCCCAAGTGCCTGATCTGGTTCCACGGTGCTTGCCCTCTGAGATGGGCAAGGGTGGTTCAGGGACCGTTTGATTCTGTTGTATATATCCCTCAGAATAATGGCACGGCGTCACTGCTGTCGATTTGTTGACACAACGGCTCCGCATTCACCACCCGTAAGAAAAGGCACAACGAAACATGTCAATCAAACTCTTCGTTCGCAACGCGCTCACACACCTGCGCAACCGAAACGACTTCACTGCTCGCGTGTCCGTCCTCGCCTCTGACGCTTCCCTCCAGCTCGATCAGCTGGCCGCCACGCTGGAGCGCTACACGGATCGAGAGAAGGGGCTCGCGCCCAAGCTGGAGAACCCGAAGATGCTTTTTACCGAGCTGGACCTGCGGTTCGAGGCGCTCTGCAACAAGCTCGGTGAGCTGCAAGCTGTCTCGGCCCAACGGGCCAAGCGCTGAATCGGCAAGCCGGGTCGAGAAAACAGAAACGCCACCCGGCTGGGTGGCGTTCTTTGGGGAAGGAGCGCGAGGGCCTGTCAGCGGCAGTCGTTGGCCGGCGTCTGGTTCGACAGCACGGAAGAGATGAAGCGCAGCGAATCCGCGCTCGACGCCATGATCACCGAGCCGTGATCTTCGCCCGCGTACTCCTTGTACTGGATGCGCGCGCCCTTGCCACACAGAGCGCCCATCATCTGCCGCGTCGTGGGCGGCGTGACGGTGGTCTGGTCCTTCTCGCCCTGGGCGATGAACACCGGCACTTGCAGCTTGAGCTGGGTAGGGTCCTGCGCGGCAAAGAATTTCACCATCTTGTCGAACTCCGGCCCCTTCTTCAGGTACTGGCCCGGCGCCAGCACAGGCATGCCGAACAAGCCGCCGATGCAGGTGGTCTTCGCCGCCTCGATCTGAGGCTTCATGGCGGGGTGCGTGAGCTTGTCCAGATCGAGGCTCGGGTCCGCCACTTTCGTCGCCAAGGCCGTGATGGCGACGAAGGGCTGAGCGCCGGCCGAGACGGGTTGGCCGTCCACCACGTCGTTCAGGAACTTCAGCACGCCGGGTCCGGTGGGTGCCAGCGCCACGGCGGCCTTCAGCGGGTAGGCCGGCGTGCGCTCTTTCATCGATGCCACCCAGATGACTGCACCCCCGCCTTGGCTGTGCCCGGCGGCGATCCATTCCTTGCTGAGCTGGATGGGCAGGGCATGGGCGGCGGTGACGAGGTCGGCCATGGCGTAGGCGTTGCTGCGGCCTTCGAGGTCAGGCCGGCCTGCGAAGGCGCCCCAGCCCTCGTAGTCGGTGCGCAGTACGGCGTACCCCTGTTTCAGCAGCAGGTTCTGGTATTCGAGCCGGGAAGGCGAGGCCGCCAGAGAGGGGGCGCATTGCGGCGCCACGCCGGTGGTGCCGGTGCCCCAACTCACGACCGGGTAGCCGCCAGCCGGCGGTGGCGTTTTGGGCAGATCGATGAGGCCCTGGACCACGGTGCTCTGCCCCGAATGCGAGGTGGTGATGTAGGACACCATCCAGCGTTGCGAGGATTCCGTGAGCAGGGACCGGGTCTGGGGCTGGACGTTGACCACCTGGCCCGGGCCGGGCATGGCGTTGCGAGCACCGGGCGTGCTGCCGCACGCGGCGAGGACGGACAAGCTGCCGACAAGAAGCGGGAGGCGGAGAAGCTGGGAAAGCATGGATGGGTGCTCCTTCGGGAATGAAACGATTGTTTTATGTATAAAACTGTGATTCACATAAGAATCAAACAAATGGTACTGATGGTCAGCCAATGGCTCCATGGGAATTTCCCGGTGCCGAAATTCCAAGGAAGAAACGACGCGTTGGCGCATGCGGCGGCGCTGAGGCGGGCAGGGCGACGGTATGTTCTGGTTTTGTGGGAAAATGTTTGTTCTTCTGAATCAGCAAGAGCGAGAAAGGCAATCTGGTTATGACACCGCGAACTATGGAGACCACCTCCACGGCCCTCTGAGGCCTGCAGTTCGCGCCTGCCCGATTGATTTCCTTTTCACCCCACACCAGCGCGGCCCCTGCCGCGCTTTTTTGTTTTCTGGACCTCCCCATGTTGCACATCACGCTCCCCGACGGCTCCCAACGCGAATACTCCGGCCCGGTCACGGTCGCCGACGTGGCGGCCTCGATCGGCACCGGCTTGGCCAAGGCCGCCCTGGCCGGCAAGATCGGCGACAAGGTGGTGGACACCAGCTACCTCATCACGCAGGACAGCCCGCTGTCCATCGTCACGGCGAAGGACGCAGATGGTCTGGAGGTGATCCGCCACTCGACGGCGCACTTGCTGGCCTACGCCGTCAAGGAGTTGTTTCCCGATGCGCAGGTGACCATCGGCCCGGTGATCGAGCACGGCTTCTTCTACGACTTCTCGTACAAGCGCCCCTTCACGCCCGAAGACTTGGTGGCGATCGAAAAGCGCATGGCCGAGCTGGCCGCCAAGGACGAGCCCGTGGTGCGCCGCGTGCTGCCGCGCGACGAGGCCGTGGCGTATTTCAAGGGTCTGGGCGAGTTCTACAAGGCGGAAATCATTGCCAGCATTCCCAGCAACGAGGACGTGTCGCTGTACCGCGAAGGCGCTTTTGAAGACCTGTGCCGTGGCCCGCACGTGCCCAGCACCGGCAAGCTCAAGCACTTCAAACTCATGAAGGTGGCCGGCGCCTACTGGCGCGGTGACCACCGCAACGAGATGCTGCAGCGCATCTACGGCACGGCCTGGGCGACCAAGGACGAGCTGCAGCAGTACCTGACCATGCTGGAAGAGGCCGAGAAGCGCGACCACCGCAAGCTGGGCCGCGAGCTGGACCTGTTCCACATCGACGAGCACTCACCGGGCACGGTGTTCTGGCACCCCAAGGGCTGGACGGTGTGGCAGGAGGTGGAGCAGTACATGCGCCGTGTGTACCGCGAGAACGGCTACCAGGAGGTGAAGGGGCCGCAGATCCTGGACAAGGGCCTGTGGGAGAAGACCGGCCACTGGGACAAGTACCGCGAGAACATGTTCGTCACGGAGTCGGAAAAGCGCGACTACGCGCTCAAGCCGATGAACTGCCCGGGCCACATCCTGATCTTCAAGCAGGGCATCAAGAGCTACCGCGACCTGCCGCTGCGCTTTGGTGAATTCGGCCAGTGCCACCGCAACGAGCCCTCGGGTGGCCTGCACGGCATCATGCGCGTGCGCGCCTTCACCCAGGACGACGGCCACATCTTCTGCACGGAAGACCAGATCCAGGCGGAGGTGGTGGCCTTCACCACGCTGCTGCAGAAGGTCTACAAGGACTTCGGCTTCACCGACATCATCTACAAGCTCTCCACGCGTCCGGAAAAGCGCATTGGCACGGAAGAGAGCTGGGATCGCGCGGAAAAAGCGCTGGCCGAAGGCCTGCGCACCTCGGGCTGTGACTTCGAGTACCTGCCGGGCGAGGGCGCCTTCTACGGTCCGAAGATCGAATACACCCTCAAGGACGCGCTGGGCCGCCCCTGGCAGTGCGGAACGATGCAGGTCGATCCGAACCTGCCCGAGCGCCTGGACGCCGAATTCGTCGGGGAGGACGGCGCGCGCCACCGCCCCATCATGCTGCACCGCGCCATCGTCGGCAGCCTGGAGCGTTTCATCGGCATCCTGATCGAGCAGCACGCCGGCGCGTTGCCCACCTGGCTGGCGCCGGTGCAGGTGGCGGTGCTCAACATCACCGATTCCCAGGCCGAATACTGTCTGGAAATCGCGAAAACTCTGCAGAATCAAGGGCTTAGGGTGACGACGGACCTGCGCAACGAGAAAATTACGTATAAAATACGGGAGCACGCGTTGCAAAAGCTGCCTTTTATCCTTGTCGTGGGCGACAAAGAGAAAGAAGCTGGTGCCGTGGCTGTGCGGGCGCGAGGGAACAAAGACCTCGGTGTCATGCCGCTGGAAGCCTTTTCCAAATTGATCGCGGCTGACGTTTCATCCAAAGTTTGATTTCAAACATCTGGCTGGATGCCCCTGCTGCCATGGCGCACTTCGTGTGCGTGAGGCGGCCGGGTGGCCGCCAATTCGCCTGAACCGGCCCACACAAAGGAACTCACCATAGCTACCAACTTTCGCGACCGCCGCCAACGTGAAGAGCGCGCACACAGACTGAACCGGGAAATCATGGCCCCTGAGGTTCGCCTCAACGGCCCCGAGAACGAGCCCTTGGGCATCGTCAGTTTGCAGGAAGCGCTGCGCATGGCCGGTGAGCTGGATGTGGACCTGGTCGAAATCGCGGCCACTGCCGTCCCTCCGGTGTGTCGCCTGATGGACTACGGCAAGTTCAAGTACCAGGAGCAGAAGAAGGCGGCGGAAGCCAAGGCCAAGCAGACGGTCATCGAGATCAAGGAAATCAAGTTCCGGCCCGGTACCGACGACGGCGACTACAACATCAAGATGCGCAACATCCGGCGCTTTCTGGACGATGGTGACAAGTGCAAGATCACGCTGCGGTTCCGCGGCCGTGAGATCACCCACCAGGATCTGGGGCTGGCCCTGCTGAACCGCATTCGCGATGAGTTGGCCGATTCGATCGTGGTGGAGCAGTTTCCCAAGCTCGAAGGGCGCCAGATGATCATGATGATCGCGCCCGGCCGCAAGAAGGCCGGTGGAGCGGCCAAACCCGCCGAGGCCGCTGCAGCGCCTGCGGCAAGCCAGTCGGCCGCCTGAGGGCGGTTGGCGGCCAAGAACAGCATTGGACGGGCAGGGTAGTCTCCTGTCGGTCCGAGGCGCTGGCTGAAAAGCCGGACGCCGAATCGGGGAGCCGAAAGGCTGCCCATAAAAGTGGCTCGGGGCCAACAAGTCCGCGGAAGGTTCGCGGCGCCTCACGAGCACAAATGAAAAGGAGCATGAAGATGCCCAAAATGAAGACCAAGAGCAGCGCGAAAAAGCGTTTTCGCGTTCGTCCCGGTGGCACCGTCAAGCGCGGTCAAGCCTTCAAGCGTCACATCCTGACCAAGAAGACCACCAAGAACAAGCGCCACCTGCGTGGAGCAGTCACCGTGCATGAGACCAACATGGGTCACATGGCACAGATGCTGCCCGGCACGGGCATTTGATCAACGACGAACAAGGAGAACACACATGCCTCGCGTCAAACGTGGTGTAACGGCTCGCGCCCGACACAAAAAGGTTCTGGCTCTGGCCAAAGGTTTCCGCGGCCGCCGCGGCAACGTCTTCCGCATCGCCAAACAGGCGGTGATGAAGGCTGGGCAATATGCCTACCGCGATCGCCGCACGAAAAAGCGCGTCTTCCGTCAACTGTGGATCGCCCGTATCAACGCGGGTGCCCGTGCTTGCGGCCTGACGTACAGCCAATTCGCCAACGGCCTGAAGAAGGCCCAGATCGAAATCGACCGCAAGGTGCTGGCCGATCTGGCGGTGAACGATCCGGCTGCCTTTGGCAGCATCGTGGAGCAAGTCAAAGCCAAGCTGGCCGCTTGATTCACGGCAGGAGCGCGCCGCCTCACGGCGGTGTGCCCCGTCGCTCAAAGGGGTTGAGGCTTGAGGGATTCCCTCGCTGGCTTCAACCCCTTTTTTATTTCCCAACGATTCAAGCACACACATGAACGAGTTGGACGCATTGGTCGAGAGCGCCCGTGCCGGGTTTGTTCAAGCCGCCACGCCGGCCGATCTGGAAAACGCCAAGGCCCAGTACCTGGGCAAGTCGGGCCGCATCACCGAGCTGATGAAGGGCCTGGGCGCGCTCTCCGTGGAAGAGAAGAAGACCCGTGGCGCGGCCATCAACCAGGCCAAGCAGGCGATCGAAGGCGCGCTGACCGAGCGGCGCCAGGCCCTGGCCGATGCCGAGTTGCAGGCGCAACTCAAGGCCGAGGCGCTCGACATCACCTTGCCCGGTCGCCAGCGCGGCCAGGGTGGTCTTCACCCGGTGAGCCTGACGCTGGAGCGCATCGAAGCGATCTTCGGCTCGATGGGCTTCGAGGTGGCCGATGGCCCCGAGATCGAATCCGACTGGTTCAACTTCACCGCCCTGAACACGCCGGAAGACCATCCCGCGCGTTCGATGCACGACACGTTCTACGTGGAGGGGGGCAGCGAGAAGGCGCCCAACCTCCTGCGCACGCACACCAGCCCGATGCAGATCCGCCACGCGGTGCAGCACGTCAAGCGCCACCGCGCCGACCTGGATGCGGGGCGTTCCATGCCCGAGATCCGCGTGATCGCGCCCGGCCGCACCTACCGGGTGGACAGCGATGCGACGCACTCGCCGATGTTCCACCAGTGCGAAGGCCTGTGGGTCGGTGAGAACGTCAGCTTCAAGGACCTGAAGTACGTCTTCACGGATTTCTGCCGCACCTTCTTCGAGTCCGACGATCTCGTGCTGCGCTTCCGCCCCAGCTTCTTTCCGTTCACCGAGCCCAGCGCCGAGATCGACATCCAATTCCAGCACGGTCCCCTGGCGGGGCGCTGGCTGGAGGTGGCGGGCTCCGGCCAGGTGCACCCGAACGTGGTGCGCAACATGGGCCTGGATCCCGAGCGCTACATCGGCTTCGCTTTCGGCATGGGGCCGGACCGCCTGACCATGCTGCGCTACGGGGTCAACGACCTGCGTCTGTTCTTCGACGGTGACGTCCGTTTTCTCGCCCAGTTCCGCTGAGACCACGACATGCAATTTCCCGAATCCTGGCTGCGTGCCTTCTGCAATCCACCCCTGACCAGCCAGCAACTGGCCGACACCCTGACCATGGCGGGTCTGGAGGTCGAAGAGCTGGAGCCGGTGGCGCCACCGTTCACCAAGGTGGTGGTGGGCGAGATCAAGGACGCCGTGCAACACCCCAATGCCGATCGCCTGCGCGTGTGCCAGGTGGACGTGGGGCAGGGCAGTCTGCTCAACATCGTCTGTGGTGCACCCAATGCCCGCGTGGGCATCAAGGTGCCCTGCGCGCTGGTGGGGGCCGAGCTGCCACCCGGTGAAGACGGCAAGCCGTTCCAGATCAAGCTGGGCAAGCTGCGCGGCGTGGAGAGCCAGGGCATGCTGTGCTCGGCGCGCGAGCTCAAGCTGTCCGAAGACCATGGCGGTCTGCTGGAGCTGCCGGCCGACGCGCCCGTGGGGCGTGACATCCGCGAACAGCTCTCGCTGGACGACATGCTGTTCACGCTCAAGCTCACGCCCAACCTCGCGCATTGCCTGAGCGTGTACGGCATTGCCCGCGAGGTGTCGGCGCTCACCGGCTCGCCTCTGATCGAGCCGGCGTTTCCGGCGGTGGCGGCACCGCTGCAGGATCGCCTGCCGGTGCGCGTGGAAGCCCCCGACCTGTGTGGCCGTTTCACCGGGCGCATCGTGCGTGGCGTGAACACCCGAGCCACCACGCCGGCCTGGATGGTCGAGCGGCTGGCGCGTTGCGGCCAGCGCAGCGTCTCGCCGCTGGTGGACATCTCCAACTACGTGATGTTCGAACTGGGCCGCCCGTCCCACATCTTCGATCTCGACAAGATCCATGGTGGGCTGCAGGTGCGTTGGGGTCGGGAAGGCGAATCGCTCAAGCTGCTCAATGGCAACACGGTCGCGGTGGACGCGCAGGTTGGTGTGATCGCGGACGATCAAAGCGTTGAATCGCTGGCCGGCATCATGGGCGGCGACTCCACGGCGGTGTCGGACGACACGCAGAACATCTACATCGAAGCCGCCTTCTGGTGGCCCAAGTCCATTGCGGGCCGGTCACGCCGCTACAACTTCTCCACCGACGCCGGTCACCGGTTCGAGCGGGGTGTGGACCCGTCCACCACGCGCGAGCACGTGGAGCGCATCACGCAGCTGGTGCTGGACATCTGCGGTGGTCAGGCCGCCGTGCTGGACGACCACGTGGTGCAACTGCCCACGCCGCAACCCGTGAGCCTGCGGGTGGCGCGCGCGGCCAAGGTCATCGGCATGCCGGTCGACCAGGCCCAGTGCGCGGGTGCCCTGCGCCGCCTGGGCTTGCCAGTGGAAGAGGGCGATGGCGTGCTCACGGTCATGCCGCCCGCCTACCGTTTCGACCTGCAGATCGAAGAAGACCTGATCGAAGAGGTCGCCCGCATCGTCGGCTACGAGAAGTTGCCCGACACGCCGCCGCTGGCGCCCATCACGGCCAAGATCCGCACCGAGGCGCGCCGCGGTCCGTTTGCGGTTCGCCGCAGCCTGGCGCAGCTGGGCTATCAGGAAACCATCAATTTCAGCTTCGTGGAAGAGCGTTGGGAGCGCGAACTGGCCGGCAATGCCGATCCGATCCGCCTGCTGAACCCGATCGCCAGCCAGATGAGCGTGATGCGCTCGTCTTTGCTCGGCAGCTTGCTGTCGGTCCTCAAATTCAACCTGGATCGGCGGACCGATCGCGTGCGCCTGTTCGAAGTTGGGCGTGTGTTCTTCAAGGACGCCTCCATCGTCGAGAGCGACACGACCGTGGCCGGCTTCCGCCAGCCCATGCGCGTGGCTGGCCTGGCCTACGGTGCCACCGACACGCTTCAATGGGGCACCGCCGAACGCGCCGTGGACTTCTTCGACGTGAAGGGCGATGTGCAGGCCTTGCTGGCCCCGCGCCGGCCTGAGTTCAAGGTGGCCGAACACCCGGCGATGCACCCGGGGCGCTGCGCCAGCGTCTGGCTGGACGACCGCTGCATCGGCCATGTCGGTGAACTGCACCCCCGCTGGCGCCAGGGCTACGAGGTGGCGCAGGCTCCGGTGCTGTTCGAGCTGGAGCTCGATGCCGTGCTGGACCGCCCCGTGCCGGCCTACCAGGCGGTGAGCCGCTACCAGGCGGTGGAGCGCGATCTGGCCATCGTGGTCAAGGAGTCGGTGACCCACGCCGCCGTGCTGGAGGCGATCCGCGCGCCGGCGAGCCCCTGGTTGCGCGACGTCGTGCTGTTCGACGTGTACCGGCCCAAGAAGCAAACGTCGACCGAGAGCACGCCCGCGGGGTCGCTTGCCGCGGATGAAAAAAGCCTGGCGGTGCGGCTGGTGCTCAACCGCGACGACGCTACACTGACCGAAGAGGACATCGACGCGACCGTCAACGCCGCTGTTGAGGCGGTGGCCAAGCGAGTGGCTGGCCGGTTGCGCGCCTGATACGAACAAAATGGAGAATGCCCGCATGGAACTCGCTGTGGAAAGCCTGGAAACGCCCGCCCTGACCAAGGCACAGCTCGCGGAGCTGCTGTTCGACCAGATTGGCCTGAACAAGCGCGAATCCAAGGACATGATCGATGCCTTCTTCGATCTGATCACCGACAGCCTGGTGAACGGCACCGATGTGAAGATTTCGGGTTTCGGCAATTTCCAGATCCGCACCAAGGCGCCCAGGCCCGGGCGCAACCCGAGAACGGGTGAGCCCGTGGCCATCGAAGCGCGCCGCGTGGTGACCTTTCACGCCAGTCCCAAGCTCAAGGAACAGGTGCAGACCGCCATCATTGGGGGTTGAGCGCACCCTGGGACGGCAACGGCCGAGCGGCCGCCACTGCGGTCTTCACAACACAAAACGCCCCGATTTGGGGCGTTTTTGTTGGCGGGCGGGGCCGTTGCAACATTTCACACGGAAATGTTCACCATGCCGTGCACACACGCACCAGTTAGAGTAGATTTCAAGGTTCGGTCCGTACCGCCTTGATTTTCATGGAAAAAACGCTTCCACCCATTCCCGCCAAACGCTACTTCACCATTGGTGAAGTGGGCGAGCTGTGTGGCGTCAAGCCGCACGTGCTGCGGTACTGGGAGCAGGAGTTCACGCAGCTCAGACCCATGAAGCGGCGCGGCAATCGCCGTTATTACCAGCACCATGAGGTGTTGATGATCCGCCGCATCCGCGAGCTTCTGTACGACCAGGGGTTCACCATCAGCGGTGCACGCAACAAGCTGCAGGAAATCGTTCAGGCCGAGCGCGACAAGCGCCGCAACGAGGAAGATGAGGCCATCGATGTGATCGACCTCGATGAAGTCGTTCATGGTGACGTGGTGATCCCCTTGATCGAAGCCGAGTACCCCGTGCACACCGGTTCAGGCGGCCTCCTGCACGACGTTCGGCGTGAACTGCTTGAAATTCGTGAGCTTCTGAGGCACTCTGCCTGATTTGCCCTCATTTGGACGCTATAATTTGAGGCTTGTCGGCGTGTAGCGCAGCCTGGTAGCGCACTTGCATGGGGTGCAAGGGGTCGCGAGTTCGAATCCCGCCACGCCGACCATTTTTACGAAAGCCCGGAATCGAAAGATTCCGGGCTTTTCTGTTTTTTGTTCCTGCGGAAAAACCGAATCCCAAGAAAATCAAAACGCTTTGCGCACTTGTTGAGAAAGTGCTATCAAATCGTCACACGGGTCTGACAGAATTCTCCCCATTTTGAGGGAGCGCCAAACCGGCAATATGTCCGCTTTTGACCCGTATTTGCTTACTTTTTGTTGCGCGTGGTCTATACTTACGCTACCAAAGGCTCAAGCACCCATTGGGCTTCCATCCGCACCTGGGCCTGTCTTGCAAGAGAGGTAAACAAGATGATCGATTCTTCCACTCCGTCTCAGCAACCCGCTTCTGGCGTGTCGCGTCGCCGTCTGGTGCGCGCAGGTCTGTCGGCTGCCCCTGTGATGGCCGCCTTGAAGAGCAACAGCGTGCTGGCTGGTGACCATACCTGCATCCGCCCGTCGTCGTTCTCGTCGCTGGCCGCCGCGCACATGAAGGTCAGCCAGGGGCGTGCGATCAAGACCGACTACGAATGCAAGTCGCATGGCTACTGGAAGAACAGCGAAGCGGGCCTGGCTACGAAGTTCAAGGAAACTAAGTTCCTGTCCACGACCACGGGCTTCACGCGCGATCCCGGCAACGTCTACGGCAAGATGACGATCCAGGAAGTGCTCGACCAGGGCGGCAACCGCAACAACGCGGCATTGGCGCGCCATGTGGCGGCCGCTTTCCTGACGGCCACCGCGTTCAACAACGACTCGACGCGCGTGCTCTTGACCAAGAGCCAGTGCCGCGCGATCTGGAATGGTCAAGGTGTGTGGTCGCCCTTTGCGGGGACGACCTGGACGCTGTCGCAGACGATGGCCTACTTTGACATGATCTACGGTCCAGCCTTCCTGTGACCCTGGCTCAGGCTCAGGTCAACTTCGGTTGTGCCCGGGCCGATCATTTCGCGATTCAGCATTGGCCGGATGGTGTGGTCGTGTACGACGACGCCAGCGGCAGTCTCCACGCGCTGACGCCCATCGCTGGCGAGGCGTTTGGCCTGATCCAGGCTGGGCAGGCCCGCGATGCCCAAAGCCTCGCCCAAGCCATGGGCCTTGTCGAGCCCGCGGCCGAGGAACTGGACATGCTGCAGTCCTTGCTTGTGCAATTCGAGTCCATGGGTCTGGTCGAGTGCACGCAGGGGTAAGGTCCACGCAGGCGCTGGCCGCACTCCCTCCAGCGGAACTGGCGCACCGCCTGTGTTCCGACGGTCTCTTTCTGCGCGTCCCCCCCTTTGTCATGCACATCCGCAGCCCCATTCCGGTGGTCGCGCAGGGCTTGCAGGCGCTCTATCCCGACCATGAGGTGTTGACGGGGGAAGACGTTTTTGCCGACTTCCACGTGAAGGTGAAGCCCAAGCGCCACCTGCTCAAGACGGTCTGTGTGTTCGAGATGGACGGCTTCCAGCCGTTCACGCCCCTGGCGTACGGCGAGGCGTTCGCGTTTCTGGAGTGGGGCATGAACTGGTGCGTGACCAGCTATTGCCACACCTGGATCACGATCCATTCGGCGGTGCTGGAGCGGGGCGGGCGGGTGCTCGTCCTGCCAGCGCCACCGGGCTCGGGCAAGAGCACGCTGTGCGCGGCCCTCATGCTGAGTGGCTGGCGTCTGTTGTCCGACGAAATGGCCTTGCTCGATCCGGTGTCGGGCCTGGTGACTCCGTCGCCGCGCCCGGTGAGCCTGAAGAACGAGTCGATCGAGGTCATCCGGAAACGGGCGCCCAATGCGAACTTCGGCCCCGTGGCCCGGGACACGATGAAGGGCACGGTGGCCCACATGCGCATTTCGCCGGACAGCCTCGCGCGCGCAGACCAGCCGGCCCGGCCGGCCTGGGTGATCTTCCCCCAGTTCAAGCGAGAGGCCCCGCTGACCGTGGAAGCGCGTCCCAAGCCCAGCGCGCTGGTGGAGCTCGCGTCCAACAGTTTCAACCACCACGTGCATGGGCGTGCTGGCTTTCAAGCCTTGGCGGCGCTGGTGGACGAGTGCGGCTGCCATGACTTGCAATACGGCCACCTCGACGAGGCCATTGCCTGGTTCGAGGCCCTTGCCGCCACACCCGCATGACGCTGCCCCGCATCGATACCCTCGTGGCGGCCCTGAAACGGCCGGACAGCCTGGGCGCCTTGGGCCCAGGCGCCTGGGATCTGCTCATTCGTCAGGCCCGTCAGGCCGACGTGCTCGCCCGCATCGGCAGCGGTGCTCAGGCCTCGGGCGACTGGGATGATTTGCCGGCGGCGCCCCGACGGCATCTTGGCTCGGCCATGGCGCTGGCGGCCCGACAGCACACCGAGCTGCGCTACGAGGTGGTCGAGATTGCGCGCGCGCTGGAGCCCATGGGTTTGCCGGCGGTGCTGCTCAAGGGCGCGGCCTACACCATGGCCGGGCTGGATGCCTCGCGGGGCCGCATGGTGTCGGACGTGGACATCCTGGTGCCCAGGCAGCGCCTGGCGGAGGTGGAGTCGGCGCTGATGATGGGTGGCTGGGTGTCCATGAACCGCGACGCCTACGACCAGCGCTACTACCGCACCTGGATGCACGAGCTGCCGCCGCTCAAGCACATGAAGCGTGGCACGGTGCTCGATGTCCACCACGCCATCATGCCGCTGACGGCTCGGCTCAAGCCCGACTCCGGCCTGCTGCTGGCCAGTGCCCGGCCGGTGGGTGACGATCCGCGGATCCAGGTGCTGTGCCCGGCCGACATGGTGCTGCACAGCGCGGCGCACCTGTTCCACGAGGGCGATCTGGAGCTGGGTCTTCGGGGGCTGGTCGATCTGGAGGCATTGCTGCGTGAGTTCGCCGCGAATCCGGACTTCTGGCCCGAATTGCTTGCGCGGGCTCGCGCCTTGCAACTGGAATGGCCGCTGCACCAGGCCTTGCGCTATGTCGGCCTGCTGCTCGATGCGCCCATCCCCCCGGCGGTGACCGAGGCGCTGCGCGCCAGCCCCGCTGTGCGCATGGCGCCCTGGCGCCAGCGCATGATGGATGCGCTCTTCCTGCGCGCCTTGCGCCCCGCCCATGCGTCCGCATCGGATGCATGGACGCCCACCGCCCGGTTCGTCCTGTACCTGCGCGGTCATTGGCTGCGCATGCCGCCGGTCATGTTGATATGGCATCTGTTGCGCAAGCTGGTCAAATCGATGCGGGCCGAGCCCGTGGACGCGAAATGAAACGACGCCTTTTCCATGCTTTGGGCCTCGGGATGATCGCTCTCCTGGGCGGGGCCGGCGCCTGGGCGGGGTTGGCCGACACGGTGGTGCGCGTGAAGCCGTCGGTGGTGCTGGTCGGCACGTTCAGGACCACGGACAACCCGCGGTTTCAACTGCGGGGCGCGGGCTTTCTGGTCGCGCGCGGTGATCTGGTGGTGACCAATGCCCATGTGCTGCCGTCGGAGGCCGACGAGGCGTCGCTGGTGGTTCAGGTGCGCGTGGGGCAGGGCGATTGGCAGATGCGCACGGCCACGGTGCTGGAGACCGATGTGGCGCGCGATCTGACGCTGCTGCGCGTGTCGGGCGCGCCCGGGCCCGCGCTCAAGATCGGCGATTCCCGGCGCGTGAGAGAGGGCGATGACCTGGCCTTCATGGGTTTTCCGATTGGAGGCTCATTGGGGTTCTCGCACGTCACGCACCGCGCGACCGTGTCCACCATCACCTCGGCGGCGTTGCCCAGCCCGTCGGCAGAGCGGCTGCGCGAGCAGGCCATCCGCAGCCTGCGCAATGGCACTTTCGACATCTTCCAGCTCGACGCCACGGCCTACCCGGGCAACAGCGGCGGGCCCTTGTTCGATCCGGACACGGGCGAGGTGATGGGGGTGATGAACATGGTGCTCATCAAGAACACGCGCGAGTCGGCGCTGAGCCAGCCCTCCGGCATCTCGTATGCCATTCCCGCGCGCTATGTGCAGGAACTGGTGGATCGCCACCGCTGAGGCCTTCCCATGAGCGCTGCGATCGAACAGGTCGATGCCCTGGTGGTGGGCGCCGGTGTGGTGGGGCTCGCCGTGGCGCGTGCCCTGGCGCTGGCGGGGCGCGAGGTGATGGTGCTCGAGCGCGAGGCCGACATCGGCACGGGCACGAGTTCGCGCAACAGCGAGGTCATTCACGCCGGCATCTACTACCCGGCGGGCTCGCTCAAGGCGCAGCTCTGCGTTCAGGGCAAGCACGCCCTGTACGCCTATTGCGCGGAGCGGGGCATTGCCCACCGGCGTTGCGGAAAGCTCATCGTGGCCAACACGGCTTCGCAGCTGGCGGCGTTGCCATCGATCATCGAGAAGGCCCGCGCGAACGGGGTGCACGACCTGCGGCTGCTCAACCGCGAGCAGGCGCGTGAACTCGAACCAGAACTGGAGTGCCTGGGCGCGGTGCATTCACCCTCCACAGGCATCGTGGACAGCCATGGCCTCATGCTCTCGCTGCAAGGCGATCTGGAGCACGCGGGCGGCATGGTGGTGTGCCACGCGCAGGTGGATCACCTCGCGGCAACCGATGCTGGCATCGACGTGCAGACCGTCGACGGCACGCGCCTGCGCGCGCGCACGGTGATCAATGCCGCCGGTCTTGGCGCCTGCGATCTGGCCTTGCGCATCCGCGGACTGGCGGCCGACCACGTGCCCAGGGCCTGGTTCGCCAAGGGCAACTACTTCACCTTGTCGGGCCGATCCCCTTTTGAGCATTTGATCTACCCCGCGCCCGAGCCGGACAAGCACCTGGCCGGTCTGGGCGTGCACCTCACGCTGGACCTGGGTGGACAGGCCAAGTTCGGGCCGGACGTGCAGTGGGTCGATCGGGCCGACGACCTGCAGGTGGACCCGGCCCGGGGTGAGGCGTTCTATGCGGAGGTCCGCCGCTACTGGCCCGGCCTGCCCGATGGTGCCTTGCAGCCGGGCTATGCGGGCATGCGGCCCAAGATCAGCGGTCCGCATGAGCCGGCGGCCGACTTCGTGATCCAGGGGCCGGCGGTGCATGGGGTGCCGGGGCTGGTCAACCTGTTCGGCATCGAGTCCCCGGGCCTGACCAGTTGCCTGGCCATCGCGGACCAGGTGGTTGCGTTGGCCTGATCAGCTGTCGGCCAGGGCCTGGATCGCCCGCGCCGATTCCCAGACCAGGGAGGGGCCCTGGTAGATCAGGCCGGTGTAGATCTGCACGATGTTGGCACCCGACTGGATCTTGCTCACCGCATCGTCCGCGCTCATCACGCCGCCCACGCCCACGATGGGAAAGCTCTTGCCCAGGCAGGCGCGCAGCTGGCGGATCACGCGGTTGCTGGCCTGCAGCACGGGGGCGCCCGACAGGCCCCCGGTTTCCTGGGCGTGCGGCTGGCCCGCGACCGCTTCGCGGCTCAATGTGGTGTTGGTCGCGATCACGCCGAAGGCGCTGGTGGCCACGCCATCGCTGTCGGCGCCGTAGCGCATCAGCGTGGTGGCGATGATCTCGACCTGCGTTTCGTCCAGGTCCGGCGCGATCTTCACGAACACCGGGATGCGGCGTCCATGGCGCTGTGCCAGCAGCTCGCGCCGCTCCGCGACGGCGCCGAGCAGGGCGTCCAGGGCCTCATCGCTCTGCAGGCTGCGCAGGTTCTGCGTGTTGGGGCTGGAGATGTTGACGGTGACGTAGTCGGCGTGGGGGTAGACCCCGTCGAGGCAGATCAGGTAGTCGTCGATCGCGCGCTCGATCGGCGTGCTGGCGTTCTTGCCGATGTTCAGGCCCAGCAGCATGGGGCTCACGCCCTTCTGTTGGCGAAAGCGCGCCTGTTTCACGTTGGCGATGAACGCGTCCAAGCCTTCGTTGTTGAAACCCAGGCGGTTGATCAGCGCCTGGGCCTTGGGCAGGCGGAACATGCGGGGCTTGGGGTTGCCGGCCTGGGCCTTGGGCGTGACGGTGCCCACCTCCACGAAGCCGAAACCCATGGCGGCCAGGCCGTCGATGCAGCGCGCGTTCTTGTCCAGCCCGGCGGCCAGTCCCACGCGGTTCGGGAACTGCAGACCTGCCAGCGTGTACGGGTCGTGCACCCGAGGTTCGCCATACAGGCAGGTCAGCGGCGAATGCTGCAGCCGGGCGATGGAGCCCAGGGTGAGTTCGTGGGCGGCTTCGGGGTCCAGACCGAACAGAAAGGGGCGTGCGACAGCGTAGGGAAGAAGCGACATTGGATAATCCGACTTGTTGTTCCAACCGATTGTCTCAAATGACCCAAGACGAACTCAAAGCCCTGGTGGGCCAGGCCGCCCTGCAATACGTGACCCCGGGCGACATCGTGGGGGTCGGCACCGGCTCGACCGTCAACAAGTTCATCGACGCGCTGGCCGGCATGAAGGACCAGATCCCGGGCGCCGTGTCGAGCTCGGAGGCGTCCACCGCGCGCCTGAAGGCGCTGGGCATCCCGGTCTTCGAGGCCAATGCCGTGGGCGAACTCTCGGTCTACATCGACGGCGCGGACGAGATCGACGGCCAGGGCCACATGGTCAAAGGCGGCGGCGCCGCGCTCACGCGGGAGAAGATCGTGGCCGCGCAATCGCGCCGCTTCGTCTGCATCGCCGACGACTCCAAGCTGGTGAAGGTGCTGGGCCGCTTCCCCTTGCCGGTGGAGGTGATCCCCATGGCGACGGCCCGGGTGGTGCGCCAGTTCGCGCAGATGAGCGGTACCGCCCAGGTGCGGATGAAGGATGGCGCTCCCCTGGTCACCGACAACGGCCAGCACATCCTGGATGTGACCGGCCTGCAGATCACCGACCCGCTGGCGTTCGAGAGCCAGGTCAACCAATGGCCGGGCGTGGTGACGGTGGGGGTGTTCGCCCACCAGAAGGCTGGCGTGTGCCTGCTGGGCACGCCGGATGGCGTGAAGACGCTGACGTTCTGAGAGAGTGGGCCGCCACCGAAGGCGGCCCGGTGATCAGAAACGGATGCCGGCGGGGTTCTGCGGGGGTGGCGTCACGGGCACTTCGGCCGGTGCGGAGGGCGCTGCGGGTTGCTCGCGCGCGGCAGAAGACGCACCTGCCGCTTCAGCGGGTCGCGCCGTTGCCACCAGAGGCGTGGCGGCCGGGCGGCGGTAGCTGGAGGGCAGGGCGGATTGCTTGGGGTAACCGGCGGCGTCCAGGAACTGCGACCACTCGGTGTCCGAATAGCCCTTGATCTGCTGGCTGCCGATGGTCAGGAAGGGCAGAGAGGCCTCGCCGCTGAGGCGCTTGAGCGCTTCAGCATCCTGTGGCGTCTCGACCGTCTTCTCGCTGTAGGGAATGCCACGCGCATTGAGCAGGTTGCGCCCGCTGTTGCACGGTGCGCAGTCGCGACCGGTGTAGAGCGTGACCGGGTAGCGGCTGCTGGTCTGGCGCAGTTCAAAGGGCAATTGGGCGCTTGCGCCGGCGGAGACGCCCGCCGCCGTGCCGCCCACGGGCCGTGCCGGGGTGGTCGCCGGCGGTGGTTGGTCGGAGTAGGTGACCTTGCCGTCCGGCCCCACGATCCGGTAGACGCCTTGCGCGAGCACGGGTGCGGCGAGCAGGCTGGCCAGCACGGCCAGGGCAAGCAGTCGGGGCGCGGGGCAATGGGCGTTCATGGCGGTTCCTATCGGCAGGCCACGGGACAAATCAAGCCATGCCCTGGTGGCGCAGCAGGGCGTCGATGCTCGGCTCGCGGCCCCGGAAGGCCTTGAACGATTCCATGGCCGGGCGGCTGCCGCCGGCTTCCAGGATCGCCTGACGATAGCGGCGCCCCGTGGCGACGTCCAGCGTGCTGTGGCCATTTTGCAGCGCCGCTTCCTCGAAGGCGGCGTAGGCATCGGCCGACAGCACTTCGGCCCATTTGTAGCTGTAGTAGCCTGCGGAATAACCGCCGGCGAAGATGTGGCTGAAGGTGTGCGGCGTGCGGCTGTAGGCCGGCGGTTGCAGCACGGCCACTTCGTCGCGCACCTGTTGCTGCAGCGCCAGAATGGCCGCACCACTGGCGGCGGGCTCGGGCAGGCTGTGCAGCAGCATGTCGAACAGTGAGAACTCTACTTGGCGCAGCGTCTGCAGGCCGCTCTGGTAGTTCTTGGCGGCCAGCATCTTGTCGAACAGCGCGCGCGGCAGCGGCTCGCCGGTGTCCACGTGGGCCGTCATGTGCTTGAGCACATCCCACTCCCAGCAGAAGTTCTCCATGAACTGGCTGGGCAGTTCGACCGCGTCCCACTCCACGCCGCTGATGCCGGAGACATCGCGCTCGTTCACTTTCGTGAGCATGTGGTGCAGGCCGTGGCCGAACTCGTGGAACAGGGTGATGACGTCGTCGTGCGTGAGCAGCGCGGGCTTGCCGTTCACCCCCTCGGCGAAGTTGCAGACCAGGTGCGCCACCGGCGTTTGCAGCACGCCCGTGTCGGGTCGCAGCCAGCGCGCGCGCACATCGTCCATCCAGGCGCCGCCCCGCTTGCCGGTGCGGGCGGCCGGGTCCAGGTAGAACTGCCCGACCAGCTCGGTGCCCTGAGGCCCCGAGCGCTCGATGCGGTAGAACGCCACGCCCGGGTTCCACACGGGTGCCTGGTCGGGGCGGATCGCCACCTCGAACAGGGTCTCGACGATCTGGAACAGACCGGCCAGCACCTTGGGGGCGGTGAAATAGGGTTTGACTTCCTGCTCGCTGAAGGCGTAGCGCGCTTCCTTGAGCTTCTCGCCGATGTAGGGCCAGTCCCAGGCCTGGGGATCGTTCAGGCCGAGTTCGGTGGCCGCGAATTCGCGCAGGTCGGCCAGGTCTTTCTCGGCGTGGGGCCGGGCCTTAGCGGCGAGGTCGCGCAGGAAGGCGATCACCTGCTCGGGCGATTCGGCCATCTTGGGCACCAGCGACACGTCGGCGTAATGGCGGTAGCCCAGCAGGCGGGCCTCTTCGTGGCGCAAGGCGAGCAGCTCGCCCATGATCGCGGTGTTGTCGAACTTGGTCGCCTCGCCAGCGGCCTGATCGCTGGCGCGGGTGGCGTAGGCGCGGTAGAGCTTCTCGCGCAGCGGGCTGCTGTGGGCGAACTGCATCACCGGCAGGTAGCAGGGCATCTTCAGCGTGAGCTTGTGGCCGGTCTTGCCGTCGGCCTGGGCCGCCGCGGCGGTGGCCTGGAGCACGTCGTCGGGCACGCCGGCCATCTCGTCGGCCGTGGCGATCAGCGAAAAGGCGTCGGTGGCGTCCAATGCGTTTTCGCTGAACTTCTGGGCCAGTTCGGCCTGGCGTTCCTGCAGCCAGGCAAAGCGGGCCTTGGCCTCACCTTCCAGGGCCGCGCCACCCAGCACGAAGCCGCGCATGGCGTTGTGGTGGGCCTGGGCCTGTTCGGCATTGAGCGTGGCGGGGTCCATGGCCTTGTACTTGGCGTACAGGCGCTCGTCGGCACCCAACCGCGTCCAGAACTCGGTGACCTTGGGCAGCGCCTCGTTGTAGGCGGCTCGCAACTCGGGGGTGTCGGCCACGCTGTTGAGGTGGCTCACCGCGCCCCAGGCGCGCGACAGGCGCTCCGCAGGCACGTCCAGCGTGAGGGAAATCCGGGCCCAATCGTTGGGAAAACTGGGTGCCGTGACCTCTTCCAGCGCCGTGCTCGCCGCCTGCAGCAGCAGGTCCATCGCGGGCCCCACCGCCGCGGGCGTGATCGCATCGAAGCGGGGCAGGTCGCTGAAGTCGAGCAGGGGATTGAGGGTGGCTGGGGCGGTTCGGTCGTTCATGCGTTCTCAGATGTGGCGGTATGAGGGAAGTTCAAGGCGCGGCCCTGCACGAACGGGGAGCCAGAGGCTATCGCGGCTATTGGGATTGCGCGCTCTTCTTCACGCTCTTTTTCATGACCTTGGCGCGCTTGACCTGGCCACCGGGCGTGAGGCGCTGGTTGCCCAGCACGCGCACCACCTTGACCTCGGGGCGCTGGCCGCCGCGCTTGCTGAATTTCAGCACCTTGACGTCGCGCGGGCCCGGCTTGCGGTCCTCGTCGACGACTTTTTCCTTTTCCGGCATGGGGCGCCAGAGCACCAGCAGCTTGCCGATGTGCTGGATCGGCGCAGCGTCCAGCTCGTCGGCCAGGGTCTGGAGCATGGCTTCGCGGGCGGTGCGGTCGTCGTTGAGCACCCGGATCTTGATCAGGCCGTGGGCCTTGAGCGCGGCATCGGCTTCTTTCTTCACCGAGGCGCTCAGACCGTCACCCCCGATGTGGACGACGGGATCGAGGTGGTGGGCCTCGGCTCGGTGGACTTTGCGCTGGGCGGGGGTGAGTGTGATCTGGGGCATGGGACAATTATCGTTTACACAGACCCCAGGCGTCCCTCATGGGCATGAAAGTCAAAACACAGAGCAAGAAGGTCAACAAGGCCTGGCTCAACCAGCACGTCAACGACCCGTACGTGCGCCTGGCGCAGAAGGATGGCTACCGTGCGCGGGCGGCCTACAAGCTGCAGGAAATCGATGAAACGCTGGGGCTGGTGCGGCCCGGACAGGCGGTTGTCGATCTGGGCTCCACGCCCGGGGCCTGGAGCCAATACCTGCGCCGCCGGCTCAGCCCGAACGGGGCGGCCGTGGGCGAATTGCACGGCACCATCGTCGCGCTGGACATGCTGCCCATGGAGGCGGTGGAAGGCGTGCACTTCATCCAGGGCGATTTTCGCGAGGCGGCGGTGCTGGCTGAGCTGGAGCAGTCCCTGGTGGACCGGGGTGTGCAGCAGGTCGATCTGGTGGTGTCGGACATGGCGCCCAACCTCTCGGGCATCGGCATGACCGACGCCGCCCGGATCTCCGATCTGGTCGAACTCGCGGTGGATTTTGCCGTTCATCACCTCAAACCCGACGGTGCGCTGGTGGTCAAACTGTTCCATGGCGGGGCCTATGACCCCATGGTGGCGCTGTTTCGCGAGACCTTTCGCACGGTCAAGGCGGTCAAACCCAAGGCCTCCCGGGACAAATCCTCGGAAACCTTCCTGGTGGGACTGGGTCTCAAAAAGGTCGGTTGAGGGGCTTGACGCCCTGGCGCCATTGAAAAATGCCAACCCTTTGATTGACATTGCCACGTCATGCCCCAGGGGCATGGGGGCTTGAAAGTCCTAGAATGGGAAACATATGAGCTTGTCAGTCACTATCGTCTCCAGGAGCTGCACTTGAACAACCAGTGGTTTTCGAAAATCGCCGTGTGGATGGTCATCGCCATGGTGCTTTTCACCGTCTTCAAGCAGTTCGACACGCGCTCCGCGGCGGGTTCGGGTTACATGGGGTATTCCGAGTTCCTCGACGAGGTCAAAGCCCAGCGCATCAAGAGCGCCACCATCCAGGAAGGCCAGGGCGGCACCGAAATCGTGGCCATCACGCAGGACGACCGTCGCGTGCGCACCACCGCCACCTACCTCGACCGCGGCCTGGTGGGCGACCTGATCAACAACAACGTCAAGTTCGACGTGCGTCCGCGCGAAGAGAGTTCGCTGCTCATGACCCTGCTGGTCAGCTGGGGACCGATGCTGCTGCTGATCGGCGTCTGGATCTACTTCATGCGACAGATGCAGGGCGGCGGCAAGGGCGGGGCGTTCAGCTTCGGCAAGAGCAAGGCCCGCATGCTCGACGAGAACAACAACACCGTGACCTTCGCCGACGTGGCGGGTTGCGACGAGGCCAAGGAAGAAGTCAAGGAAGTCGTGGACTTCCTGAAAGACCCGGCCAAGTTCCAGAAGCTGGGTGGGCGCATTCCGCGTGGTCTGTTGCTGGTCGGCCCGCCGGGCACCGGCAAGACGCTGCTGGCCAAGGGCATTGCCGGTGAAGCCAAGGTGCCGTTCTTCAGCATCTCGGGTTCCGACTTCGTGGAAATGTTCGTCGGCGTGGGCGCGGCCCGCGTGCGCGACATGTTCGAGAACGCCAAGAAGAACGCGCCCTGCATCATCTTCATCGATGAAATCGACGCCGTGGGCCGCCAGCGTGGCGCGGGCCTGGGCGGTGGCAACGACGAACGCGAACAGACCCTCAACCAGATGCTGGTGGAGATGGACGGTTTCGAGACCAACCTGGGCGTGATCGTGGTCGCCGCGACCAACCGCCCGGACATTCTGGACGCCGCCTTGCTGCGCCCGGGCCGCTTCGACCGCCAGGTCTATGTGACGCTGCCCGACATCCGCGGCCGCGAGCAGATCCTGAACGTGCACATGCGCAAGGTGCCGCTGGGCACCGACGTGAACGCCAGCGTGATCGCGCGTGGCACGCCGGGCATGAGCGGTGCCGATCTGGCCAATCTCTGCAACGAAGCCGCCCTGATGGCCGCGCGCCGCAACGCGCGCGTGGTGGAGATGCAGGACTTCGAGAAGGCCAAGGACAAGATCTTCATGGGCCCCGAGCGCAAGAGCATGGTCATGCCCGAGGAAGAGCGCCGCAACACGGCGTACCACGAGTCGGGCCACGCGCTGATCGGCAAGCTGCTGCCCAAGTGCGACCCGGTGCACAAGGTCACCATCATCCCGCGCGGCCGCGCGCTGGGCGTGACCATGAGCCTGCCCGCGCAGGACCGCTACAGCTACGACAAGGACTACATGCTGAACCAGATCAGCATGCTGTTCGGTGGCCGCATCGCCGAAGAAGTGTTCATGAACCAGATGACCACCGGCGCTTCGAACGACTTCGAGCGCGCGACCACCATCGCCCGCGACATGGTGATGCGCTACGGCATGACCGACGCGCTGGGCCCGATGGTCTACGCCGAGAACGAAGGCGAAGTGTTCCTGGGCCGTTCGGTGACCAAGACCACCAACATGAGCGAGTCCACCATGCAGAAGGTGGACGCCGAGGTGCGCCGCATCATCGACGCCCAGTACAAGCTGGCGCGCGACCTGATCGAGCAGCACAGCGACAAGATGCACGCCATGGCCACCGCGCTGCTGGAATGGGAAACCATCGACGCCGACCAGATCGACGACATCATGGCCGGCAAGCCACCGCGCCCGCCGAAGGACTGGACGCCGCGCAACCCCTCGGTGGGTGGTGGTGGTGGCAGCGGAGGCACCCCGGCGGTGACCACCGACCCCACACCCTCGGCCGCCTGAGCGGCGCGGATTCTTCATGCACATACGGGGCTTCGGCCCCGTTGTCGTTTCTACCGTTCTTTTGTTTTCCCATGCGCTGGCAAACCACCCGTTTCGATATCGACCTCACGAGCCCGCGCGTCATGGGCATCGTCAACGTCACGCCCGATTCGTTTTCCGATGGCGGGCTGCATGCCGGCACAGCCGCTGCGCTGCGGCATTGCGAGCAGTTGCTGAAGGAGGGCGCCCACATCCTGGACATCGGCGGTGAATCGACGCGCCCGGGCAGCCCGGCGGTGCCGCTGGAGGAGGAACTGGCGCGCGTGCTGCCCGTGGTCCGGGAGGCGGTGCGCCTGGACGTGCCGGTCTCGGTGGACACCTACAAGCCCGAGGTGATGCGGGCGGTGCTCGACGCGGGGGCTGACATCGTCAACGACATCTGGGCCCTGCGGCGCGGTGACGCGCTGCAGGCGGTGGCGGCGCACCCGCGCTGCGGCGTTTGCCTGATGCACATGCACCGCGATCCCCAGACCATGCAGGTGGCCCCCATGGACGGCGACGTGTTGCCCGACGTGCTCGCCTTCCTGGCCGAACGAGCCGGCGCGCTGATGGCGAACGGCGTGGCGCGCGAGCGCATCGTGCTCGACCCCGGCATCGGTTTTGGCAAGACCGTGGCCCAGAACCTGAGCCTGCTGGCCCGCCAGGCGGAGTTGCTGCCCCTGGGCTATGCCCTGTTGGCCGGCTGGTCACGCAAGTCCACACTGGGTGCGGTCACCGGCCACGAGCGGCCCGCCGACCGCGCGGCAGCCAGTGTGGCGGCGGCCTTGCTGGCGGTGGAGCGCGGTGCGCGCGTGGTGCGTGTGCACGACGTGCGTGACACGGTGGACGCGCTCAAGGTCTGGCAGGCATTGCAAATCAGCTGACCGTCAGGGCCGCCCGCGATAATGCGGGGACCCGAATCCCACAACAAGAGAGAGGACAGGAGCAACATGGCCCGCAAATACTTTGGCACCGACGGCATCCGAGGCACCGTCGGGCAGGCCCCCATTACCCCCGATTTTGTGTTGCGCCTGGCGCATGCCGTGGGACGTGTGTTGCGGCGCACCGAGGCACATCCCACCGTGCTGATCGGCAAGGACACGCGCATTTCCGGCTACATGCTGGAGTCGGCGCTCGAATCGGGTTTCAACTCGGCGGGGGTGGACGTGGTGCTGCTCGGCCCGGTGCCCACGCCCGCGGTGGCTTACCTCACGCGGGCGCAGCGCGCCAGCTTGGGGGTGGTCATTTCGGCCAGCCACAACCCGTTTGCCGACAACGGCATCAAGTTCTTCAGCGCCCAGGGCGCCAAGCTGCCGGACGACTGGGAGCTGGCGGTCGAGGCCGCGCTGGAAGAGCCACCCGTGTGGGTGGAATCGGCCTTGCTGGGCAAGGCGCGCCGGCTGGACGACGCGGCCGGCCGCTACATCGAATTCTGCAAGAGCACCTGCGCCTACCACCTCACGCTCAAGGGCCTGAAGATCGTGGTGGATGGCGCCAATGGGGCGGCTTACCAGATCGCGCCCGCCGTGTTCCACGAGCTGGGTGCCGAGGTCATCAAGATCGGTTGTTCGCCCGATGGCCTGAACATCAACCACCACGTGGGTGCCACCCACCCGCAGGCCTTGCTGGAGGCCGTGAAGGCCCACGGCGCCGACTACGGCATCGCGCTCGATGGCGATGCCGACCGCATCCAGATGGTCGATGCCCAGGGGCGCCTCTACAACGGCGACGAACTGCTGTACCTGATCGTGGCGGACCGCATCGCGCGCGACGAAGACGTGCCGGGTGTGGTGGGCACGCTCATGACCAACATGGCGGTGGAGGTCGCGCTCAAGTCGCGCGGCGTGAAGTTCGTGCGCGCCAAGGTGGGCGACCGGTACGTGCTGGAAGAACTCGAGCGCCATGGCTGGATCCTGGGCGGCGAAGGATCCGGCCACCTGCTGGTGCTGGACCGCCACACCACCGGCGACGGCCTGGTGTCGGCCCTGCAGGTGCTGCACGCCTGCGTCGACAGCGGCAAGACCATGGCCCAGTTGCTGGCCGACGTGACGCTGTTCCCGCAGACCCTGATCAACGTGCGGCTCAAGCCCGGTCAGGACTGGAAGACCAACACCTTCCTGGACGAAGAGACGCGCGCGGTGGAGGCCGAACTGGCCGACAGCGGCCGCGTGCTGATCCGCGCCAGTGGCACCGAGCCCCTGCTGCGCGTGATGGTGGAAGCGCGCGACGCCAAGCAGGCCCAGGCCTGCGCGGAGCGTCTGGCCGCCGCGGTGCAGGCACAGGTGCCGGCGTGACCACGGCCGACATCACCACGCTGCGCGCCGACTACGCCAACCCCGCGCACGCGGCGGCGCTGGTCCTGCTGCTCGATGCCTACGCCAGCGATCCTGCGGGTGGTGGGCAGGGGTTGTCGGCCTTTGCCAAAGCGAACCTGGTGGCCAGCCTGGCGGCGCGGCCGCAGGCCTACAGCGTGCTGGCCTTTGACGGCGGGCAAGCGGTGGGCCTGGTGAATTGCATCGAAGGCTTTTCCACCTTCGCCTGCAAGCCGCTGGTGAACGTGCACGACGTGGCCGTGCTGGCCAGCCACCGGGGTCGCGGCATTGCCGAGCAGATGCTGGCCCAGGCCGAGTTGATCGCGCGCGAGCGCGGCGCGGTGAAGCTCACGCTGGAGGTGCTGTCCGGCAACCAGCCCGCCATGCGGCTCTACGAGCGCATCGGTTTTGCCGGTTACCAGCTCGACCCGGCCATGGGCAGCGCCCAGTTCCTGCAGAAATGGCTCTGAGCGCTCAGTAGAGCAGGTGGGGCCGGCGCGCGTCGGCCCAGGCGGCTTCGTCGGCCGCCGCCGTGGCGTCCAGCACATCGGGCGCTGCCGATACATCGTCCACCCACTCGCGCAACAGCGGCCCGCCGTTGATGAGGTCGATCGCCAGCCGGTCGTGCTCGTACTCGTAGGCGAAATCCCGCCACAGCGGGTAGTCCGGCGCCTGCAGCCGCAAGGCCCGGAACGCCAGCGCCTGCAGGCGCCAGGGCTTGAAGGCCGCGTGGTCGTAGTGAGTCGGGTCCTCCACATGGATCTGCACGCCCGCGCACAGCTGGCCCACGTGCTTGTGGAAGGTGGGCTCGAAGAAACACTCGCGCAAGACGCAGCCCCTGATCCACTGCGGAGCCAGGCCCTGCATGTCGGAGACCAGGCGGCGGGTGTCGATGCCGGGCGCACCGAAGAGCTCCAGGGGTCGCGTGGTGCCCCGGCCCTCGCTGAGCGTGGTGCCTTCGAGCATCACGGTGCCGGCGTAGGCGCGCGCCATCGACAGGTTGGCCGCGTTCGGGCTGGGGTTGACCCAGGTGCGGCCTTCGGGCCAGCCGAACCCCGGTGCCGCCTCGGGCTGCCAGCCGGCCATGGTGATCACGCGGTACTCCAGCTGCAGGCCGAGCGTGGCGATGAACCAGTGGCCCAGCTCGCCCATGGTCATGCCATGGCGCATGGGCATGGGACCGGAGCCCACGAAGCTTTCCCAGCCTTCGCGCAGCGTGAGGCCTTCGATGGGGCGGCCCGCCGGGTTGGGGCGGTCGAGCACCCACACCGCCTTGCCGTGCCGCGCGGCGGCCTCCAGCACATAGCGCAGCGTGGTGATGAAGGTGTAGATGCGGCAGCCGAGGTCCTGCAGGTCGACCAGCAGCACGTCGAAGTTGTCCATCATGGCGTCGGTTGGCCGCCGCACCGTGCCGTAGAGGCTGAACACCGGGATGCCCAGCCGGGGGTCGTTGAAGTCGGGCGACTCGACCATGTTGTCCTGCTTGTCGCCGCGCAGGCCGTGTTGCGGGCCGAAGGCGGCGCTGAGCCGGACGTCGGGCAGGGCGGCCAGGGCGTCCAGCGAATGCGTCAGGTCGCGCGTGACCGAGGCCGGGTGCGCGAGCAGGGCCACGCGCCGGTCTTTCAAGGGGGCGCGCAGGGCAGGGTCTTGCAGGAAACGTTCGATGCCGAATTGCATGGGGTCTTGGTTCAGGGCAGGGGTGCGGCCAGCCGCAGGGCGCGGCCGTCGGGGTGGTGGAAGTCGGGGCGTTCGTTCGGGTGGTGCAGCGCCCAGTAGCTCAGATGGCCATTGCGCTCCTCGATCACGGCGCACAGGCCCAGGCACAGCGCGGAAGGGCTGCGGGGCAGGGCGGTGGCCGGCAGGCGCGCGGTGAGCGTGAGGGCGCGCGGCGTGGTGTGGGCCAGGGGGGGGCGCAGCAACGCGCGGTCGCGGGCTTCGGCCGCCTCATCGCGCTGGCGTTCGGATGAAAACCGGTAGGCGGCCCACTCGCTCGACGGCGAGAAATTGAACTCGCGGTAGGCGGCCTCGCCGTCGGCGGCCACGAAGGCCTCCAGGCAGGTGTGCCGCCACAGGCCGTCGGTGGGCACGGGCGCGGCTGGTGCCGGGATGCGCAACGCCGTGGTGTCCCCCCGCAGCGCGTAGCGCAGCCGCAAGCCATCGGCGTGGACGCGGACCTCCACCGACACCGTCAGCACCACACCACTGGGCGTGGCGGGGTGACAGCGCAGCTGCGCACGGAGGGGGGC
>NZ_JBYTAE010000055.1:0-43192 GCF_058787875.1 Hydrogenophaga sp. FW305-3-2-15-A-LB1
AAAACGGAACGGGTGAAACTCAGTGCTCGGTCTTGACGGTGCTCTCGTGCCACGCGCCGAGCACGCGGTTCGAGATGAAGACCATCAGCGCGAACAGCACAATGCCGGTGAGCGAGATCAGGAACAGCGAGGCGAACATGCGCGGCACCTTCAACTGCACGCCCGATTCGAGAATGATGTAGGCCAGCCCCGACTGCGTGCCGCCGGTGCCGGCCACGAACTCGGCCACCACGGCACCGATCAGCGCCAGGCCGCTGCTGATGCGCGCGCCGGCAAAGAAGTACGGCAGCGCGGCCTTGAGCTTGAGCCGGGTCAGGGTCTGCCAGTTCGAGGCGCGGTAGATCCGGAACAGGCTCTGCAGGTTGGGCGCCACCGAGCGCAGGCCCAGCGTCATGTTGGACACGATGGGAAACAGCGCCGTGATGCTGGCGATCGTCACCAGGGCCACGAAGGTGTTGCTGACCCAGATGATGATCAGCGGGGCGATCGCCACGATGGGCGTCACCTGCAGGATCACCATGTAGGGCATGACGCTCTGTTCCAGCAGGCGGCTCTGCGACAGCAGGAACGAGATCGCCACGCCCAGCAGCACCGCCACCGCGAAGGCCAGCACCGTGACCTTGAGCGTGAACAGCAGGCCGGTGAAGAGCAGGTCCGAATCCGCGTACAAGGCCTTGAGCACATCGAGCGGCCCCGGCAGCACGTACACCGGCAGCGACAGGGCCACCACCACCAGCTGCCACACGGCCAGCAGGCCCACGCCGATGGCCAGCACCGGCAGCTTGCTCGAGCCCCAGTTCACCTGGCGCGCGGCGTTGCGGGAAATGTCCGGGCTCTTCATGGTGCGATCTCCTCGCCCCGGCTGGCCGCGTCCAGCGCGGCGCTCAGGCGGGTCATGTACTGCAGGTACTCCGCCGACAGGCGGAAGGCCGTGCCCCGGGGGAAGGGCGCGTCGATGCCCACCTCGGCGATCACGCGCCCGGGCCGGGCCGCCATCACCACCACGCGCGACGACAGGTAAACCGCCTCGTGCAGGCTGTGCGTGACGAACACCACCGTGAGCTTGCGCTCGTGCTGGATGCGCATCAGGTCGTCGTTGAGCTTGTTGCGCGTCATCTCGTCCAGCGCGCCGAAGGGTTCGTCCATCAGCATCAGGTTGGGCTCGGTGACCAGGGCGCGCGCGATCGACACGCGCATCTGCATGCCGCCCGAGAGCTCCCTCGGGTAGGCCTGCTGGAAGGCGCCCAGGCCCACCAGGTTCAGCACCTCTTCCACCTTGCGCTGGATCGTGGCGCGGTCCAGCGTGCCCTTGAGTTCCAGCGGCAGGGCCACGTTCTCGAACACGCGGGCCCAGGGCATCAGCGTGGGGTCCTGGAAGACGAAGGCCAGCTTCTGGTCGGGCCGCTCCAGCACCGGGGTGGTCTCGCCCCACCACTGGATCGAGCCCTCGGTGACCGCGCCCAGGCCCGAGAGGATGCGCAGCAGCGTGCTCTTGCCGCATCCCGAGGGACCGATCAGGGTGACGAAGTCGCCGCTCCAGATCTCCAGCCGGGCCCGTTCCAAGGCCACCGTGCCATTGGCATAGCGCTTGCTGACGTTGTCGACCTGGATGATCGGCGCGCCCCGGTGGTAGAGGCCCTTGCCATCGCACCGGGGCAGCTCGGCCCTCGCGGTGTTCAAGGCGTTCAAAACTGCGGTGTCCAAACCTGTTGCTCCTCGTGGGTGACCGGCCTCTTCGAACCGGTGTTGCCTGGAATGTCCCTGGACTCTCGTGCCTTGCGCCACCGCGCCAAGGTTGAACTAGTATCCCGATGTGCCAACCCCCAGTCCATGCGGACTGTGTATGAAAACCATGCGCCAAAAAGATGATCTGTCGCTGAACTTCTACCTGCTCAGGTGCCTGGTCGCGCTGGTCGATCACTCGCAGGTGACGCGCGCCGCCGATGCGCTGGACATCAGCCAGCCGGCCATGAGCCGGGCCATGAGCCAGTTGCGGCAACTGACCTCGGACCCGATCCTGGTGAAAGCCCAGGTCGGGCTTGTGCCGACCGCCAAGGCCATGCAGCTGCGCGAGTTCGCGCTGCGCATCCTCCACGAGATGGACCAGCTGCTCGGGCAGGCCATCGCGTTCGACCCCGAGACGGCGCGCCGCAACTTCCGGGTGGTCGCCACGGACTACCTGGAATGCGTGTTCATGGACCCCCTGGTCACGCGCCTGGCGCAGAACTACCCCGGCATCTCGGTCTCGGTCTGCCACCCGGTGCATCCGCGCAACCTCAACCAGGTGCTGGAGAGCGGCGAAGCCGACTTCTGCGTGGGCATGCTGCCGCCCGCGGTGGAGGACCTGCGCCACCGCGTGATCTTCCGCGACCGCGTGGCCTGCATCGCGGCCAATGGGCATGCCGCCGTCGGGCAGACGCTCAGCCCCGAGGCCTTCGCCGCGCTCGACCACGTCGTGATCAAACCCACGGTGCACGCGTTTGGCGACGCGGTCGACAAGGCCCTGTCCCAACTCGGGCTGGCGCGCCACATCCGGCTCACGACACCAAGTTACCTCTCCGTGCCGTACCTGATCGAAAAAACCGGCATGGTGGCCCTGATGCCCGAGTCACTGGCCCAGCGCTTCTGCGAGCGCTTCGCGCTCGCCACCGTGGAGGTGCCGATCGAGCTGCCGCCCTACGACGTCTACCTCTACTGGCACGAGCGCACGCACCACCACCGGGACCACATCTGGTTCAAGGAACAGGTGATGCTCGACCTCAAGGGCGCGGGCTAGAGGTCGAGCACGAGGCGCTCGCCGAGCGAACCGGCGCAGCAGAGCGCCAGCTGGTGCTGCCGCTCGTGCGCGCTGAGGAAGGCGTCGCCATGCACGGGCTGGCCTTCGAGGTAGGGCGTCACGCAGCTGCCGCACACCCCGGCCTCGCAGGAGGTGAGCGGGTTCAGCCCCGCGCCCCGCAGCGCCTGCAGCAGGGTCTGCCCCGCCTCCACCCGCACGCTGCGGCCGCTGCGCGCCAGCGCCACGGTATAGCGGTCGAGCCCCGTCGGGTTCGCCGCCGGTTCGGCCGCGAAGCGCTCTTCGTGCAGCTGCGCGCCGGGGCATTGGCTGGTGGCCTGCCGGGTCGCGGCCATGAAGCCCGCCGGGCCGCACACGTAGAAGTGCGTGCCCTCCGGTTGGTGCGCGCAGAAGGCCGACAGATCCACCTGATGCGAAGGCGTGTCATCGAAGTGGAAGCGCACCTGGGCGGCCCAGGGCGCCGCCTGCAGTCGGCCCCGAAAGGCCGCGTGGGCACGGCTGCGCGCGAAACAGACCAGGTTGAAAGAGTGGCCCTGTCGGCCGAGTTCGTGCGCCATCGCCACCAGGGGCGTGATGCCGATGCCCCCCGCCAGCAGGCAATGGTGGACCGCCTCGGGCACCAGCCGGAAGTTGTTGCGGGGCGCGCCGATCACCAGGCGGGTGCCCACCTTGAGCGTGTCGTGCATCCAGCGCGAGCCGCCCCGGCCATCCGCCTCGCGCTTCACCCCCACCACGTAGGGGCCGTTCGCCTCGTGCAGGTTGCACAGCGAGTATTGGCGCGGGCCCACGGCGGTGTGCACGTCGATGTGCGCTCCGGCCTCGAACGGGGGCAAAGGTCCGTCCGTTCGGCTCAGCTCAAAACAGGCCACCTCGTCGGTCTCCCGCGACACGGCGCTGACCACCACATCCAGCAACAGGTTCTGATTCATGCGCCGAGTATCGGAACCGGGCCGCGTGCCCGACAAGCGCGCGCGGCGCATGGGCCGCATCCGCCCAGCGCATGCCGGGTGCGCCGCTCAGTCCGTGCCGGCGCTCAGCCCGAGCAGGAAGACCGCGTGCGGCCGCCCGGCGCGAGCGGCCTGCTCCAGCCAGGCCGTGGCGCGCGCCACGTCGCGCGGCACGCGCGGGCCGTAGGCCGCCGGTCCCTGCATCAGCATGAAGCCCGCGCGCTCGGCGGCTTCGGCATCGCCCAGCGCGGCCAGTTGCTCGTAGAGCGCGAGCGAGCGCTCGTACTCGGCGATGTAGTGGGCGTGGTGGGCCCGCTCGATACCCATGGGTTGCGCAACGGCCGGACCGGCCGCCGCCAGCAGGAGGGCGGCGTGGAGAAGAAATCTGCGTGACATCAATGACTCCTTGTGAACGGTTCAGGACAACAGCGGCGCCAGCGCCGCCTGGATGCGCTGCAGCTGGGGCGTCGTGGTCATGGCCACCAGCAGTTGCCGAAAGCGCGGCGACTGCAGGCCCGAGCCGATGTACTGCCAGCGGTAGGCGCCCAGCAGGCCGGCGGCGAGGCGGGCGTCCTGTCCCGGCGCGAAGCGGCGCGGGTTGGTGTCGGTGAAGTACCGCGCGTCGGCGGTGGCCTGTTGCCGCAGGATGCCGTCGATCGCGCCCAGCAGGCCGATCAGATCGTCAACCGCCACGTCGCGCTCGCGCGGCGTGAGGCGCCCGTGTTCGCGCTCCCACTCCAGCTCGTCGAGGATGGCGTGCTGCGACTCCTCCTTCCAGTGGAAGAGGAACACGTCCTTGTAGAGCCCGGCGATGTCTTCCATGGGCTGGATGCTCTGGCGGTAGTGCACCTGGGTGAACAGCTCGATGTGGCAGGTGAGCGCGAGCACCGCCCAGGTGGACGCCTCCAGCACCTGCGAGGCCACGGCGTTCGCGGTGGGCAGGAACTCGTAGCCATCGGCCATGCCCGCCGCGGCCAGGCGCTCGACGCGGCGGAACAGCTCCTGGTGCTTGAGTTCCTCGTCGGTGAAGCGCACCAGCGCCTCCAGCGCGACCTGGTCGCCGAACCAGTGGTGGCGGCTGCACGAGAGCATCTGGATGCCGATGAAGCGCTCGACCAGGCCGAACATGTTGGCGTAGGTGCGGCCCTGCACCTGGCTCAGCCGCAGCTGCTCGGCGGGTTTCAGGAAATCGAGCCGGCTGATGCGCGAGAGCCCGTCGGGCAGGAAGGGTTTGCCGAAGTCGAGCCGGCGGGCGCGGATCACGTCGTGCTCGATGTCCCAGCGCACGCGGCGCGAGGCGGCGATGCAGTGGGCGTAGCGCTCGGTGTGGACGGTGGTGTGGGTCATGCGTCTGAGTTCCATGGGGAGGGGTTCATTCAATGAAGGTCAGCTCGCGCTTGGGTGCCTGCGCGGCCTCCAGCGCGGCCACGATGTCGAGCAGCCGCGCCTCGGCCGCGCGCCAGCCGGCCTCGAACAGGGCCGGCATGGCGGCGGTCTCCCACAGGCCGACCGGGCGCTCCAGGTCCAGCTCCAGGCCGATCAGCTTCTGCCCCCGGGCCTGCGCGGCCTCGGTGCGCGCCTGCATCAGGTTGTTGATGAGCGTGGTGCTGGTCTGCGCCACCAGGCGCGAGACGCGGTCCACCCGGCGCGGCAGGCCGCCGAAGAAACCGAGCGAGAGCACGACGCGCGCATCGGCCGCCGCCGCGAGGGGCAGCGGGTCGGAGAGCACGCCATCGACCAGGCGCCGCCCGCCGATGGCCACGCTGGGGAACAGGATGGGCACGGCCATGCTGGCGCGCAGCGCGTCCACCAGGCGGCCTTGCGTGAGCACCACGGCCTGGCCGGTGGCGGCGTCGGTGGCGGCCACGCGCAGCGGCGTGGGCAGGTGCTCCAGGCGCGTGTCGCCGAAGGCGTTGCCGATGCGCTCGGTGATCAGGCGGTCGTCGCGCAGCGCGAAGCCCTCGCCAAAGCCCGCGAGCCTGGGCGCGATGAGCTGCAGGTAGGCGCGCCAGCGGCGCTGCTGCGTGAGCTCGGCCGACCACAGCGTGGTGGCCAGGCGCACGGCCTCTTCGCCGTGCATACCCTGTGCCACCTGCGCGCCGAACAGCGCGCCCGAGCTGCAGCCCACCACCAGATCGGGCCGGATGCCCTCGCGCGCCAGGCGCTCGGCGATGCCCAGCGCCGCGATGCTGCGCACACCGCCGCTGCCCAGCACCAGGGCCAGCCGATGGGGGAACGAGGAGAAAGACGGGTTCTGCATGGCCACCTCCTCAGTGCGCGAGGAAATCCACCACGCGGCGGATCACCTCGGGGTTGCGCGCCACGCGGTGGTGCCCCAGGCCGTGCGTGGCCTTGAACTGCGTGCAGGGCATCGCGGCCGCGAGCGAGAGCCCGTGCTCGAACGGAATCTCTTCGTCGGTCTCGTCGTGCACCAGCAGCGCGGGCAGGCCGGCCTGGCGCGCCATCTCCAGCACCGACATGCGCCCCCAGTCGAGCCGGCCGCCGTAGCGCTGCACGAAGAGCTCGCGCACGCGCCCCAGCACCTCGGGCGTGAGGCCGATGTGCCGCGCGAACATCTCGACGAACCAGTTGCAGTGGTTGAAGGAGCTGATGAGCACCAGCCGCGAGGTGGCCACGCCCCAGTCGCGCGCGGCGAACATCGCCATTGCGGCGCCGAAGGAATGGCCAATGACGGCGTGCAGCGGACCGGCGTGGCGCGCCACGGCCGCCACGGCGTTGGCGAACTCCACCATGTCGGTGCGGTGGCCCGACGAGCGCCCATGCGCCGGCGCATCGAAGGCCACCACGCGGAAGCCCGCGTTCAACAGCGGGCCCACCATGCGACCCAGGTGCATGGCGTTCGAGCCCCAGCCATGCACCAGCAGCACCGCCGGCCCCTGCCCCCACTCGTACACCGCGAGCTCACCCGCGCCGCACGGCAGGCGGCGCGGGCGCGTCTGCTCGCGCACCGCCAGCGGCCACTTGCCGAGCGCCGCGCGCGGCGGCGTGGCGAGCTGGCGGTAGGCCAGGCGCGCGGCCACGGCGGGCGCGCAGCGGCACAGCCAGCCGTAGGCGCGGCGCAGCGAGGGCGTGCCGCGCGTTTCGGCAAAACGGCCCAGACGCGGCGGGCGTGGGCTCGGCACCACGGCGGGGGCCGCGTGGGGCGATTCGAGATCGGGCGAGAACTGGTGTCTCATGGGGGTTCCTTCGGTCGGGCCCGCCACACGGGCGGCGTGGCAGGGTTTTGAATCTACCGACGCACCCCGTTCGCAACCACGTGAAATTGGTCATGCCCCGAAGGACATGGGCACGCGCCTACAGCCCTTGCAAGGCCGCGAGCAGCTGCGCGCTCGACACCGGTTTGATCAGCAGCGGCAGGCGGTGCCGCGCGGCCGATTCGCGCAAGGCCGCGTGCGTCTCGCCGCTGATGAGCAGCACGCGCTGGCCCCGCTCGCGCAGAGTCAGCGCGAGGTCCAGGCCCGAGGCCGCGTGCGGCAGCCGCACGTCGCAGATGGCCACGTCGCCATACGCCGCCTGCGCCAGCGCCTCGGCCGCCGTCTCCACGTGCAGCACCTGCAGGCCCCAGCCCACGAGCTGGTCGCGCGTGGCGCCGGCCACCAGCGAGTCGTCTTCCACCAGCAGCACGCGCTCCACCGCGAACGCGGGCGAGGGCACGGCGTGCTCGGGCAGGGGCAGCAGCGCGCCCGGCATCGAATGCGCTTCGTGCGCCGGCGCCGGCGCGGCCTCGGGTGGTGGTTCGGCGCGCGGCAGGCTCACCGTCATGCAGCTGCCTTGCCCCAGCGCCGAGCGCACCGCGATGTCGCCGTTCATCAGCAGCGCGAGCCGCCGCGCGATCGCCAGCCCCAGGCCCAGGCCCTGGCGGCGGTCGCGCGCCTCGTTGTGCATCTGCACGAACTCTTCGAAGATGCGCGCCTGCGCCTCGGGCGCGATGCCCAGGCCCGCGTCGCGCACCTGCAGCCGCCAACACCCACCGTCACCCCGGCGCAGCGCCACCAGCACGGTGGCGCCGGCGGGCGAGAACTTGATGGCGTTGTCCATCAGGTTGGAGAGCACGCGCACCAGCATCAGCCCATCGGCCAGTGCGAAGGCCTCGGGGCGCACCAGCGCGACGAGGCGCACGCCCGCCGCCTCGGCCACGGCGCTGTGCTGGCGCACCAGGCTCGCCACCAGCGGCGCGAGTTCGGTGGGCCGCAGCTCGGCCTGCACCACGCCCGAGTCCATGCGCGTGAGGTCCAGCACCTGCGACAGCAGGTCGTCCAGCGCGCGCCACGACTGGCCGATGCCGTCGATGGCGCGCAGGGCCGCGCGGTCCTGCGCGCGCTCGGCCAGGCTCACCAGCGGCGCGAGGTACAGGCCGATGGCGTGCACCGGCTGGCGCAGGTCGTGGCTCACCGCCGCGAAGAAGCGCGACTTCGCCAGCCCCAGCGCCGCGATCGTGTCGGCCGCCGCCTCGGCGCGGCGCCGCTGCTCCACCTGGCGCATCACGCCGATCTCCTGCGCGCGCGAGAGGAACACCATGGTGATGGTCATGAGGATGCCGCCGATGCCCATCAGCACCAGCAGCGTGTGGCCGCCCAGGCCGTCGACGATCAGGCGCACCGAGGTCGGCAGCACCGCCAGGCACAGCGCGATGGTGGTGCGCACGACATCGCCGGTGAGGCGCACCGCGATCAGCGTGGCATTGCCCAGCAGGTAGCTCATGAGCACCGCGAGCATGGGCACGTTGTCGGGCACGTAGAGGAACCAGCAGGCGCTGCCCACGAAGGCCATCAGCACCCACATGTAGAGGCGGTACGCGCGCTGGCGGCGCGCCTTGGGCAGGGCGCGGAACGCCGGGCGGTTGACGTGCCACCAGCGCAGCAGGCCCATGCCCGCGATGACGGAGAACCACGCGGCCGGCTGCTGCCAGGGCAGGGCGGTGGCGAACATGAGCGCGCACAGCAGCTCGCAGGCGCGCAAGGCCCAGAGCGAGGCCACCGTGTGGGCGCTGTCCTCGGGGTCGGGCTGATCGTCCCGGCGCGCGCGGGGGGAAAGGGCGTCCCGGTGCATGCCGGCATCTTGCGCACCGGCGGGCCGCCTGTCTTCGCAATGCGCGCGCCAACGCCTGGCATGGCGTGCGAGGCCGTCAACACACCGTCATCAAAAGGTCGCACCGCTGTCATGGCAGGGCGGCAAGCTCGGCCCCGATCCGCGTCCATTGACCCCAACGAAGGCACCCTCTCATGAAGCTGCACCCCCCTGCCCTGCTCGCCCTGGCCGTCGCCAGCCTGAGCCTGTCCGCCCAGGCCCAGACCGCTTACCCGGCCACCCTCGCCGGGCACGCCTTGCTGCCCGCGCAGACCCTGATCGCCGCGCCCAAGGACGCGCCGGCCGACCTGCGCGTCAGCGGCAAGTTCACCACCGACCGCCGCGTCGAGGCCATCGGCAGCGTGGAAGGCCTGTCCGCCGGCCGGCCCACGGGGGTGTCGCTGCCCTTCAAGGGCCAGCCTGTTCAGGGCCACTCGGGCATCAAGCGCATGGCTGACGGCAGCTACTGGCTGCTGACGGACAACGGCGCCGGCGCCAAGGCCAACTCGCCCGACTTCATGCTGTTCCTCAACCACTACCGGGTGGACTTCAAGAGCGGGCAGTTCAAGCGCCTGGGCACCGTGTTCCTGCACGACCCCGACAAGAAGGTGCCGTTCCGCATCGTGCACGAGGGCACGGCACAACGTTACCTGACGGGCTCGGACCTCGACACCGAGAGCTTCCAGATCGCGGACGGCCACTTCTGGATCGGCGACGAATTCGGCCCCTACCTGATCAAGGCCGACATGAAGGGCCGCGTGAAGGCGGTGTACGAAACCCAGGTGGATGGCAAGACCGTGGTTTCGCCCGACCACCCGGCGGTGAAGACGCCCGGTGCGCAGGGCGGCGAGGTGAAGTTCCAGGTGCGCCGTTCCAAGGGCTTCGAGGGCATGGCCTCATCGCCCGACGGCAGCAAGCTCTACCCCCTGCTGGAGGGTGCCGTGTGGGACGAGGCCACCAAGGCGCCGGAAGCCATCGACGGCAAGCAGTACCTGCGCGTGCTGGAGTTCGACGTGAAGACGGAGAAGTGGACCGGTCGCCACTGGAAGTACGTGCTGGAGGCCAACCACCACGCCATCGGCGACTTCAACATGATCAGCCCCACCGAAGGCCTGATCATCGAGCGCGACAACGGCGAAGGCACGGCCGACAAGGCCTGCCCGGAAGCCACGAAGCGCGCCGATTGTTTCCACGACCTGGCCAAGTTCAAGCGGGTCTACAAGGTGGAGCTGAACGAAGCCCACGTGGGCGGCCCCCTGCGCAAGATCGGCTACATCGACCTGATGAACATCGCCGACCCGAACCAGCTGGCCCGCAAGCCGCTGAACAACGGCGTGCTCACCTTCCCGTTCTTCACCATCGAGAACGTGGACATCGTCGATGCGCGGCACATCGTGGTGGGCAACGACAACAACCTGCCGTTCTCCAGCAGCCGCGACCCCAACAAGGCGGACGACAACGAGCTGGTGCTGCTCGAAGCGGGCGACTTCCTGTCGGCGCGCTGAGCCCCGCCCGAGCGGGCTTCACAGGCGGTCGGCGTCGAGCTGCGCCGCCTGCGTGCGGTTGGACACCTGCAGCGCCTTGAAGATCTCGCTCATGTGGTTCTTCACCGTGCCCTCGCTGATGCCCAGCGTGCGCGCAATGAGTTTGTTGCTCATGCCCTGGCGCAGCAGCTGGCGCACCTCTTCCATGCGCGGCGTGAGCACCACCTCGGGTCGCCGCGCTTCGGGGGCGCGGTGCGCGAAAGGCAGCTTTCGGCCCTGCAGCGCCGCGCCGATCGCGACCATGATCTGCGCCGAGGGCGCGCTCTTGGGCACGAAGGCGTGCACGCTGGGAATCTCCAGCGTGCGCCGCACCACGTCGGGCGACGTGAGCGCCGAGATCACCACCAGCGGCAGGCCCGGGTGGCGGTGCGCGAGTTCGGCCAGGCGAAAACCGCGCTCCATGCCGGGCATGTTCAGGTCCACCAGGGCCAGCCCGGCCGCCGGGTGCGCCTGGGCCGCGCGCATCAGCGCGTCGCCATCGCCCACCTCCAGGCAGACCACCTCGCCGAGCAGGCCGGCCACGAGGCCGCGCATGCCGTCGCGCACCAGCGCGTGGTCGTCGGCGATCAGGACCGTGGTGGGTGGCGGGGTGTCGCAGCAGCGCGAAGGGGAGGAAGCGTCAAGGCACACACCGCCATCTTGCGCAGACTCAGGCCAACTGTCTTCGCAAACCGCGCGCCAAGGCTTGGCAATGCGCGCGCGAAAAGTTCAGACCGTGCTCATGTGTTCAACGGCGTCGATGCCGGCCAATCCAGGGCCAGATCCGGTCGGTCCGCCAGAATCTGGCACAGCACGCGGGCCAGGGGTTTCTCCGAGGCGGTCTTGGGGATGGCATCCAACGGCAGGACCTGCTGCAGGACCACGGGCCGGGTCAAGGCGGCGTGGAGCGCCGCGACAGCGGGTTCCCGCTGGACAGGCGCTCCCGGCTTGAAGACGACCGCCGCCACCACATCCGATTCGCCGGGAACGCGGGACGCGGCGGGCACCCCGAACACGAAGACGTCGTCCACCAGCGCGGTTTCGGCCAGCGCCTTTTCAATGGCCGCGGCGTCGATGAAGTCGCCATTGCGGCGGATGCCGTGACCCAGGCGAAAGTCGAAAAACAGCCAGCCCTGCGCATCGGCGTGCACCACGTCGCCCGTCCACAGCCAGCCACCGCGGCACTTGGCTTCGGACGCGTCGGGATCGTCCACATAGGACACCTGGAAAGGCGTGCCGTCCGAGGACCGGATCAGCAGTTGGCCCCGCTCGCCGGGTGCCACGTCCTGCCCCGCGCCGTCCACGATGCGCGTGCTCAGCGAAGGTGGCGGCTGGCCGATGCTGCCGATGGGCCCGACCCCGGCGGGCTTCATCGTCAGGCCGCCCTCGGCGGTGCCGTAGAACTCCAGCAGGCTCACGCCGAAGCGGTGTTCGAAGTCGTTCCAGATGGCCGCCGGCATGCCGGCGGACACCACCAGGCGCACCTGGTGGTCGCGATCGGCCGGCGTCGCGGGGTCGCAGTAGATGGCGGTGGTCATGCCGCCGAGCAAGGTCAGGCTGGTGCAGCGGTGCTCACGCACCGTGCGCCACATCCGGCGCTTGCTGAACCGCCGCGAGAAGACCACGGGCAGCCCGCGGACCAGGGCCGCGCCCAGGGTCACCAGCTGAGCGTTGGCGTGGGTCAGCGAGAGTCCGGAGTACAGCCTGTCGCCCGGGCCGTACCCGAAGGCCGTGGCGGCCATGCGGGCCGTGTCGGTGAACTTGCGGTGGCTGTACACGATGCCCTTGGGGTTCCCGGTGGTGCCCGAGGTGAAGAGGATCTGCATGTCCTCGTCGGCGGGGCGCCGAAGGGCGGCAAGCGCTGGCGACGCGGTGGCGGCGGGCAGGCTGTCGTAAGGCACCACGCCCGCGACCAGGGGCACGTCGGGGTGACCGAGCACCGCCATCAAACGCAGGTCGGGGCAGGCGCCACGCACCGCCAGCGCACCCTGCAGCGCTTCGGGCTCCGCGATCAGCAGCGAACAGCGCGTCTTGGTCAGCATGTAGGCCAGCCTCTCGGGGGGCGTGCGAGGGTCCATGGGCACCAGCGTGAGTCCGGTGAGGCCGCTGGCGACCAGCATCTCCACGAACTCCGGGTGGTTGGCCATGAGAAGGGCCACCCGTTCACCGGGGCGGAAACCTTGCTGGCTCAGGCCGGTGGCAAGGCGTGTGGCGGCCCGCCACAGCTGCGCATAGGTTCGGCGCTGGGTGCCTTCCTCCTCCTTCGCCGCGGCGTGGTCGACAAAGGTCAGGGCCAGATCGTCGCCGCGCTCGCGCGCCAAGGCCTCCACCAGATCGGCGATCGTGTGCGGGGTCGCGGGTGCCATGCTCAATCCGCCTTGATGCCTTTTTCCCGGATCAGCTTGCCCCACTGCGCGGATTCCTGGACGGTCAACTGGTCGAGCTCGCCGGGCATCGAGCCCTGGGGATCGATGCCCATGTCGCCAAGCCGCTTGCGCAGTTCGGGTTCCTGCAGCGTGGCCTGGATGGCGCGGGACATCTGGTCCACCGCATTCGCCGGTGTGCCCGCGGGGGCCCAGACGGCGTTCCAGCCGGTGAGCTCAAAACCGGGCACCGTCTCCTTCAGGGTGGGAACTTCCGGCAGCGCGCTCATGCGGGTGCCCGTGGTGACCGCCAGGGCCTTCACCTTGCCGCTGCGCACCAGCGGAACGGCCGAGGACTGCGTTTCGATCTTGACGTGGATCTGGTTGGCCATGAGGTCGGTGTTGGCCGCCGCGCTGGTGCGGTAGGGCACGTGCAGCAGATCGATGTCGGCGCGCTGCTTGAGCAGCTCCATGCCCAGGTGGGGCGCGCTGCCATTGCCGAAGGACGCATAGACCAGGGCGCCAGGGTGGGCCCGCGCATGTTTGATCATGCCCGCCACGTCATCGAAAGGCACCGACGGGCCGGCGAGCAGCACATAGCCCCCCTTGGAGATCAGGCTCACCGGCGCGATGCCGCGCACCGAGTCGTAGGGGAGCTTGGCGTAGATGTGCGGATTCATGGTCATCAGCTGGTTGAATCCGAACAGAAAGGTGTAGCCGTCCGGTGGCGCGTTCAGGGCCTTGTCGGCCCCCAGGATGCCGGAGGCGCCCGGGGTCGGTTCGACCACGATGGGTTGGCCCAGGCGCCGTGCCAGCCGATCGCCGATCAGGCGCGCCATGACGTCCGGGCCGCTGCCCGGGCTGGCGGGCACCACCAGCCGGATGGGTTTGCTGGGCCAGGGGGTTTGTGCCCACAGGGGCGATGCCACCGCGAGGCTGGCCAGGCACGCCAGCGCGTGGCGGCGGGGGATGGGGGTTCGTTTCATGTCAGGGTTCCTTTGGGTGTTCAAGCTCGTCTCTGGCGGCCGGCGCCAAGGAGGGTGACGCAAGCGACGGCCTCCTCGTTCTCGATGAATCCGCCACCGTTCTCCGCGAGGGCCACGCGCGCACCCGCGACCTGTCGCGGGCCCGCCTGCCCGCGCAACTGCTGCGTCAGCTCGGCGATCTGCATCAGACCGGTGGCGCCGATCGGATGGCCCTTGGATTCGAGTCCACCCGAGACATTGATGGGCAGCGATCCGCCGAGCGCGGTCGCGCCGGACTCGGCGAAGATCCCCCCTTCGCCGCGGGCACAGAAACCCAGCGCCTCGGTCTGGAGGATTTCGCCGAACGCGGTGGCATCGTGGACCTCGGCCACGTCCACGTCCTCGGGCCCGATGCCCGCGCCTTCGTAGGCGGCCTGGGCGGCCCGGCGCGTGATGGCGAGGTCCACGTCGTCGTCGTGGCGGGGAAGACCGCTCACCAGTTGGCAAGCCAGCACATCGACGGGTGCCGCGCCGGACAGGCGCCGCAGTCCGGCCGCGTTGCAGACGAGCACGGCCGCGGCCCCGTCCCCGATCGGCGCGCACATCGGCAGCGTCAGGGGGTCGGCGATGGCACGGGCGGCCAGCACCTCGTCGATGGACCACGCATCGCGGTATTGCGCGAGCGGGTTGTGCACCGAGTGCGCGTGGTTCTTGGCCGCCACGGCCGCCAGCTGGCGTTGCGTCAGGCCGTGGCGCTGCATGTGGTTCACGGCCAGCGCCGCGTAGATGTCCATGAAGACACTTCGCTGCGGCGAAGAAACCGCCGGGTCGGCCGGCGCGCCGGCCGCGCCTTTCAGGCGCTCCAGGTAGGCCAGCAGCTCGCCCTGGCGGGTCACATCGAAGCCGCCGCCGAAGATCTCGAAGGACTTGGACTTGTTCGCGTCGTACAGCTTCTCGGCCCCCACCGCGAGCGCCATGTCGGCGCTTCCGCTGCGCACGCTCTGGCACGCCAGCCAGAAGGCCGTCGAGGCGCTGGCACAGGCGTTCTCGACGTTGACGATGGGCACCCCGACGATACCGAGTTCGCGCAGCACGACCTGACCGGCCACCATGTGCTGGCCCTGCAGGTAGGAAGCCGCCACGTTGGAAAAGTACGCCATCTGCACCTGCGCCCCGATGGCCCCGGCATCCGCCAGCGCCGCGCGCACCGCCGTGGCGGTGAGCTGGTGCAGCGTGGCATCGGCGAACTTGCCGGTCGGTGTCATGCCGACGCCCACGATGTAGACGGCAGAGTTCATGCTCCGCCTTTCAGGGCGGCGCCGGACGCGACGATGGTGTTCTCCAGAATGCCGATGTGCTCGGCCTCCAGCTCGATGCGGTCCCCGGGCTGCAGCAGCCGGCCGGTCTCCACGCCACAACCCCGCGCGAAGGTGCCCGAGGCGAACACCTCCCCGGCGTGCAAGGTGCAGGACCGGCTGGCGTAGGCGATCAGGTCCTCGAAGCCGATTTCCATGCTGGCCGTGCTGTCCACCGTCTGCGTCTCCCCGTTGAGCCGCGAGGTGACGCGCAGCTTGTACAGGTCGGGCAGCTCGTCCAGCGTGACGATGCAAGGGCCGAGCGCGTAGGCGCCGTCGAAATCCTTGCTCTTGCCCGCGGGCTGGCCTTCGGCCGCCTGCACGTCGCGGGCCGTGAAGTCGTTGAACAGGGTCACGCCCAGGATGAAATCGCGCGCCCGGTGCTGGGGAATGTCCCTGCCCGTGCGCCCCAGAACGATGGCGAGTTCCAGCTCGTAGTCGAGTTTCTGCGCGAAGGCGGGCCATTCGATGGCCTGGCCGGGCCCGGCCAGGTTCAAGGGGTTGGCGGTGTAGAAGCGCGGCACGCTGAACCAGTTGGCGGGCAGATCCAGCAGACCTTCCTGGCGCGCCGCTTCCAGGGCCGCCGCGGGATCCGGGCTGGCCTGCGCGCGTTGGCGCGCGCGCATTGCCAGGAAGAACTTCGGGTGCGCCGTCATCGTGCCCCAGTCGCGCATCAGGGGTGGGCGTTCGAGCGGGGTCAACAACCCATAACCACCGGGTGGCACTTCGTTCGGATGCCCGGGGCGGTGGGCCTCGGCATCCCGGCGCGCCTGCGCGAGCGCGTCTTCGCCTGCCGCGAGCAGGGCGGCCATGGACGAAAAGCGGGCGTCGCCCGCATGCCGGCTGGTCAGGCACAGGAGGGCGCCATCGCCCTGGAGAACGCCGAGCCGGGGCGGCTGCGTGGGCGCGGATCGGTAGGTGACGAGTTTCATGGCGTCTTCAGGAGGTCGGGAAGGAAGGCGACGGCGCGGGCCGGTGCCGCGCTGGTGCGCGCCAGCTTGATCGGAAAGAAGCCGACGTGGAAACCGCTGGCCGGCAGCGCTTCCAGGTTGCAGAGCTGCTGAACGATGAAGGCTTCGCACTCCGTGATGGCCTTGTGCGCGTCCCACAGATACCGGCGGTCGCCGGTGCGGCGGAAATCGGCCGCCATCGTGGGAAACGGCCGGTCCCAACCCACGGCGTCGGTGCCCAGCACCTTGGCGCCCAGGCCGGTGAGATGGAGCGTGCTTTCGCGCGTCATGCCCGGGTACTGGAAAAAGCCCGGCTCCCCGATCCGGAAGCGCTCCTGCCCCGTGCGCAGCAGCACCGCGTGGCCGGCGATGTCGCCCACGCCGGCCGTGCCCAGGGCCTCGTTCAGCATGGCGGGGGTGATCGCGCCACAAGGCTCGACCATGGCGCGCAAGTCGAGCACGACGCCCGGGCAATAGAGCTCGTCCAGGGCAATCTGATCGATCGTCCGGGCCGGTTGGCCCGCGCAGCGGGAGCCGCTGTGCATCGGCGCGTCCACGTGCGTGCCGCAGTGCGAGGACATGTCGGTCAGGACTTCCGACCCCCAGCCCTCCCCGTCCGGGAGGTCTTCGTGGGTGCAGCCGAAAAACGCGCAGAAGCGGTCCTTGCCTTCGGCTTCGTCGGGGCGCTGGTATTCGATCCGGGGAGCGACAACGCCGGCCGCTGCACTGAGCGATGGCGGCAGAAGGTCTCGGTCCTGGGGGTCCAACAAGGTGCTGAGGTCGATGAGTTTCATGTTTATACGTCCGTGTAATTTGAGTTTATACGCACGTATGACTTCATGTCAACAGGCACAATGGCCGAACCGATTTGAGCGCTCGACGGCGGGCGCGGGAGAGCACATGGCCACGAAAAAGTTGAGTCCGACCGGCAGGCGCCCACGCGCCGAGGCCGTGGGCGAATCAGAACGCCCCAACACGCAGGCGCTGATCCTGGACGCGGCGGAGCAGCTGTTCGCGGCCCAGGGCTATGGCGGGACGAGCATTCGCCAGATCGCGGAAGCCGCCGGGGTCAACCTCGGCATGTTCCATTACTACTGGGGCTCCAAGCAGGCGCTGTGTCGCGCCGTGCTGGAGCGCCGCCTCGGGCCCATCATGGCGGAGCGCATGGCCCGGCTCTCGTCCGCCGTGGAGACGAACGCCCCCATCGAGGACCTGCTGCTGGCCGCCATGGAGCCGTCGCTGCGTGTGGCGGGCGCCGCCGCGGAGCAGCGCGACGCGTTCCGGAGCTTCTATGGCCGCATGCTGGCCGACCCATCCCCCGACGTGCGGGAAGCGATGGGATCGATCGTGGACGGGTTCGCCAAGGACTTCATGCAGGAGCTGCATCGGCGTTGCACGCACCTCGACGACAAGGAGTTCTACTGGCGCATGGTGTTTCTCTTTGGCGCCTTCTTCTACGCCCACAACGCCCACGACCGGATCCTGACGCTGCTGGGTGCGGAGTTCACCGCCCCACCGATTGAAGATGCCGCGAAGTACCTGGTGCGCTTTGTCGTGGGCGGCCTGCAGGCCACGCCGCTGGCATAGCCTGCCCGGGCCGTGCCCGGCTTCCTGAGCACAAGCCGCTCAATCGATTCGCTTCTGTTCATATTCCCGCGATATTGTTCGTTTTGATCAAAACGCTGGATACTGGCAGCCGTCCCAATCAGGAGGCAGTTCCACCATGCTCACGGAGTGGTCCACCGACAGCGTGCCGGCCGCCACGCGCTTCGACGAATGGCGCGAGGCGTGTTGCGAGCACGTGTACGCGCTGACGCCGCAGCGCCAGCCGGCGGTGCACCCGCGCCCACCCTTCCATGGCGCGATCGCGCGGCGCCACCTGGGCGCGCTGGACGTGACCGACATCGTCTGCGACGGCCACCTGGTGCAGCGCCGTGAACAGGACATCGATGAGTGCCCGGGCGACACCTACTACGTGTACCTGCAGCGGCAGGGCCGCGCGTGGTTCGAGCAGCAGGGCCAGCGCTGTGTGGCCGAGGCCGGCGACATCGTGATCGCCGACCCCAACCTGGCCTTTCGCACCGGCACCGACGGGGTGTTCGATTTCCGCCTCTGGCGCATCGAGCGCGCGCGGCTGCACCCCTTGCTGGCGCTGCGCTCGGGTGAGCGGCTGCCCATGCACCACATCGACCGCGCGCACACCGAGCGCGAGCTGATCGCGAACTGGCTCGACGGCCTGTTGCGGCACCACGCGGGGCTTTCCGCCACGAGCCGGGACATGGCCCTGGGCACGCTGTGCGCGCTGGTGGCGGGTGCGGTGGGTGCGGGTCCCGATCAGCACGAGCCCACGCGGCTGGCGCGGCGGCGCGCGCTGTTGCTGCGCGTGCAGCAGCAGGTGGAGCAGCGCTCGAGCGAGATGGACTTGACGCCCGAGCGCGTGGCGCGGGCGTTCGGCGTGTCGCTGCGCACGCTGCACCAGCTGTTCGCGCTGTCGGACGGCAGTTTTCACGAATACCTCACGCGCGCCCGGCTGGCGCGCGCGCACGCGCTGTTGCGCGACCCGGCGTCGCGCCACCTGGGCACGGCCGAGATCGGTTTCGCGGCGGGCTTTGGCGAGGTGTCGACCTTCTACCGGCGCTTCAAGCAGCGCTATGGCGTGGCGCCGGGGGAGTTCCGCGCGGGCTGAACGGCCCGCAGGCCGGTCAAGTTCACCCGGGAGCGGCCGATACAAGAGGCATCTTTTCTCCCCGCTTGGAAGCCCCATGGACGTTTCTCCCGCCGCCCTTGTTCACGCCGTCGCCGACATGAAGCGCGATCAGGTCACCAGCGAAGTGCAGATCCAGGTGCTGAAGAAGGCGCAGGACATCCAGTCGTCCAGCGCCATGGCGATGCTCAACGCCTTGCCGGCCGCCCTGCCGCTGGCCAGCGGCGGCTCGCTGGGCACGCAGGTCAACGCGCTGGTCTGAGCGCCCGGCTCAGGCCGCTCCGCTCGTCGCGGCCTGCCGCATCAACTCGATGAAGCGCTTGGCACCGAGGCCCATGGGCCGGTCGGTGTGCCACACCACGTCCACCCACACGCGCAGCTGGTTGCTGATGTTGTTGAAGCGGATTTCCGTCAGCGTGCCGGCCGCCACCATGGGCGCGATGAGGCTGCGCGGCAGGTAGGCCCAGCCCAGGCCGGCCTGCACCAGGCTGAGCGTGGCGAGGTGGCTGTCGGTGCGCCAGATGTGGCGCGAGAGCAGCAGGCGGGGGTCGCGCCCGCGCGGGTCGCGGCTGACCACGGCGATCTGGCGGATGTCGATCAGGTCGTTCAGCTGCAGCTGGCCCTGGCGCGCCCGCACCTCGGGGTGAGAAGGTGAAATCACCGCCACCAGGATTTCCTGACCCAGTTCCTGAAAGCCTTCGCGCTCATCGGTGCCCGGGCGCTCGAACACGAGCGCGAGCTGCGCGTCGCCCGCGTGCAGCATGCGCAGCGCATCGGCCTGCGGGGCGGACAGCACTTCGACGATGAGCGCGGGGAACTCGGTGGCCAGCACGGCCAGCGGCTGGCTCCAGGGTGCGGACAGCAGCTCGGGCGCGATGGCGATGGTGAGCTGGCGCTCCAGCCCCTGGTGCAGGCCTTCGGCGTGCGCCTGCAGCTGGCGCAGCTGGCTGGCGAGCTGCCGGGCCTGCGGCTCCAGCGCGCGCGCCACGTCGGTGGGTCTGGGTTCGCGCGCGCTGCGGTCGAACAACACGAGATCGAGCTCGGCTTCCAGGTGGGCAATGGTCATGCTCACGGCCGAGGGCACGCGCCCGAGCTGGCGCGCGGCGGCCGAAAACGAGCCGGCGTCGAGCACCGCGAGGAAGACGCGCACGTTGTCGCTGGAAAAGGCCATGGCGGCTAACTTATCAGATTTTCTGAAAGTATCTGACTTTTATCGTCAGCCAAGCCGACCTACCATGCGCTCATTGCCTCAGCCACACTGGCCCGGAGGCCAGGGAAATCGGAGTTCGCCATGCAAGGCATCAAACGCAAAGTCGTCTACATCACCCTCTACGAGATCATCGCCATCACCATGTCCACCACGGGCCTGGCCCTGCTGTCGGGCGCCAACATGGGCCACGCGAGCGTGGCGGCCATTGCCGCTTCGGCCATCGCGGTGATCTGGAACCTGGTCTACAACACCTTGTTCGAGCGCTGGGAGGCGCGCCAGGCCAAGCGCGGGCGCAGCGTGCTGCGCCGCGTGGCGCACGCCATCGGTTTCGAAGGGGGCCTGGTGATCACGCTGGTGCCGCTGTTCGCCTGGTGGCTGGACATCTCGCTCTGGCAGGCCTTCGTGCTGGACCTGGGCCTGATCGTGTTCTTCCTGGTCTACACCTTCGTGTTCAACCTGGCGTTCGACAAGATCTTCGGCCTGCCGGCCTCGGCCCAGCCCGCGCCGCAGGGCGCCTGAAGCAACGCCCACCAGAGGCATCGAGGGTCCGGCTTCGCCGGCCCAAGATGCCGTCCCCCCTCGAAGCGCCGAAGGCGCGCCACGGAGGGGGGAAGCCGCGCAGCGGCGCAGGGGGGTGCTTCTAGATCGTCTTGAAATCGCCGCTGCGGCCCAGGCCGGCGGCGAAGCGGCCCGCGCCGTCGGCGCCCTGCTCCCAGTGCGCCTCCACGCCGTTGTGCCATTCACGGCGCATGGCTTCGCGCAGGGGCAGGCCGTAGGTTTCGTGCACGGTGCGGCGGTCGGCGCGCACAGCGGCCTGCGGGAAGCGCGCGATCTCCTGCGCCATGGCCTCGGCGGCCGCGCGCGCACCGCCCTCGCCCACCACCTTCTCGCACATGCCGATGGCCAGCGCTTCGGTGGCCGGCACCTTGCGGCCGGTGAGGATGATTTCCATCGCGCGGCCCTGGCCCACGAGCCGGGGCAGGCGCACGGAGCCGCCGTCCAGCAAGGGGATGCCCCAGCGCCGGCAGTAGACGCCGAAGTAGGCGGTGTCGGCCATGACGCGGATGTCGCACCACAGCGCGAGCTCCATGCCGCCGGCGACGGCCGGGCCTTCCACGGCGGCGATGACGGGTTTGGAGAGTTCGAGCCGCGTGGGCCCGAGCGGGCCGCGCGGCGCGTCGTTGGCGCCCATGGGGAAGGCCAGGCCGCGCGAGATGTCGGCGTCGAACTTCTCGCGGTCGTTCAGGGTGCTGGCGTACTTCAGGTCCCAGCCGGCGCAGAAGGCGCCGCCCTCGCCCCAGAGCACGGCCACGGAGGCGCTTGAGTCCTTGTCGAAGGCCTGCAGCGCGGCCACGAGGGCATCGGCGCTCTCGGGGTCCATCGCGTTGCGCGCTTCGTCAAACCGGCTGTGGACGATGGTCCAGACCGGGCCGTTCTTTTCGGTTCGCACTGCCATGTGTCATGTCTCCTGCTGTCCGGCGGCGCGCCGGCGGGTGGTCAATGAATGCTCGATGAGCTGCCTGGGGGAAAGCTTGGCGAATTGCAGGCGCCCGGCCTGGTGCAGCACCAGCGTGCCGATGAGCTGCGCGAAGGTGGCCATGGCCTCGGCGTCGGGCGGGCTGTGGCGGCTGCGCCGGGCGTGCGGCGAGAGCAGCACCAGGGTGTCCATCAGCGCCTTGTTGAGCGCGAGGTCGTGTTCCTTGCCGACGCCGAGTTTCTTCAGGCCGTTGAAGGCGTAGAGGCCGAGGTTCACCTCGTAGGGGCGCGCGAGGTAGTGGTCGAGAAAGGCCTTGGCGGCGCGCTCGTGCGGCAGGCCCGCGCCCGCGCCGCTGGCGGCGGCGGACACGTGGGCGTGCAGGTCGGCCAGCGAGGTGGCGAGCAGCTCGGCGTAGATCAGCTCCTTGCTCGCGAACAGCGGGTAGATGGCGCCGGTGGTGCAGCCGGCGCGCTGCGCGATCTGGCGCATGGTGGCGCCCTGCAGGCCCTCTTCGCCAAACACCTCGCTCGCGGCGGCGAGGATGGCCACGCGCTTCATGTCGCGCACGCTGGACGCCCAGGGGCCGGTGGAACTCGATGGGGGAGGGTTCATGTATCAACGGTACGTTTCAGTAACGTTGTTATATTACCGCCGAAAAAAGAGCCGCGCAAGGGCCGCGCGGCGGGTGGGGTGGGCTCAGGCGTCGAGCACGAGGCGGCCCGAGCGGCAGCGCGAGACGCAGACCATCATGGACTTGTTGGCCGCGCGCTCCTGCTGGGTGAGGATGAGGTCGTGGTGCTCCACGTCGCCCGAGATGACCTTGGTCTCGCAGGCGCCGCACACGCCTTCGCGGCAGCTGTGGTCCAGGGTCACGCCGGCGTCGAGCAAGGCGTCGAGCAGCACCACGCCGGGCGCGACCTGCACGGTCTTGCCGGACTTGCGCAGTTCCACGCTGTAGCCCACCGCGGCCGTGGTGTCGGCCACGGGCGCGCCGGCGGCGAAGCGTTCCAGGTGCACGTTCGCCTGGCCCAGTTGCGCGCAGGCGCGTTCGTAGGCGTCGAGCATGGGCGCCGGGCCGCAGGCGTAGAAGTGGGTGTCCTTGGCGTGGCCGTCGAGCAGTTGCACGAGGTCGGGTGGCCCGCCGTGTTCGTCGTCGAAGTGGCAGCGCAGCGACAGCGCGGGGTGCGCCCGCACCAGGGCCTCGATGTCGGCCACGAAGGCCGCTTCCTTGCGGCTGCGCGCGCAGTAGATGAGCCAGGCCGGGCGCTGCAGTTCGGCCAGGCGCTGGAGCATGGCGAACACCGGTGTGACGCCGATGCCGCCGGCCAGCAGCACGCTGCGCGGCGCGTCTTCCTGCAGCCGGAAGTGGTTGCGCGGCGCACCGATGGCGATGACCTGGCCCACGCGCAGCTGCTCGTGCACGTAGCGCGAGCCGCCCCGGCTGTGCCGGTCGTTGAGCACGGCGACCACGCAGCGGTGGCTCTCGCCCGGGTTGGTGAGCGAGTAGCTGCGCACCAGGCCATTGCCCAGGTGCAGGTCGATGTGGGCACCGGCCTCCACCACCGGGAAGGCCGTGGCCGGCGCCACGGGGCGCAGCTCGACGCTGACGATGCCGGAGGCCTCGTGCCGGAGGTTGTAGACCAGGGCCTGCAAGGGGATGGACGACATCGCTGGCGCCTCACATGATGTGCAGCCCACCGTCGACCATCAGCGTGGTGCCGGTGATGAAGGAGGCCTCGCCCGAGGCCAGCCACACGATGGGCCAGGCGATCTCCTCGGGCGACGCCCAGCGGCCGATGAGCGAGGTGTCCTTGCGCTCGGTCTTGAGCTGTTCGACGCTCTTGCCCGAGCCCTGCGCGCGGCCGACGTGGAAGTCGGTCAGTGTGGAGCCGGGGCAGACGGCGTTGGCGCGCACGCCGTGCGGCGCTTCCTCGAAGGCCAGGCTGCGCGTGAACGCGAGCTGAGCCGCCTTGGTCGCGTCGTACAGCGCCATGCCCTTGCGCCCGGTCACGGCGTAGCAGGACGAGACGTTGACGATGGCGCCCGCGCCGCTGTGCCGCAGGGCCGGCAGGGTCGCGCCGCAGTAGTTGGACATGCCCACCAGGTTCACGCCCACCATGGCCTGCCATTCGGCGGCCGTGGCGTTGGCGGCGGCGGTGTAGTTGCGCATGGCCGCGTTGTTGACCAGGATGTCGAGCCCACCCCATTGCCCGGTGCACTGCGCCACCGCCGCTTTCGCGGCGGCCTCGTCGGCCACGTTGGCGGCAACGGTGCTCACGCGCGCTTGCGGCATGGCCTGCAGGATGCTTTCCTGGGTGCGCGCCAGGGCCTGGGCGTCGGCGTCCACCAGCAGCACGGCCGCGCCTTCGCGGCAGAACAGCCGGGCCGCGGCGGCGCCGATGCCGGCGCCCCCGCCGGTGATCAGCGCGGTCTTGCCCGCCAGACGGGGTTCGCGTTGGGGTTCGCTCATGGGTCGCTCACTCCGCCTTGGCGCCGGTGGCCTTGATGACCTTGCCCCAGCGCACGATCTCGGTGCCGATCCAGTCGCTGAACTGCTTGGGCGAGCCCGCGATGATGTCGAACTCCATCTCGTGCAGGCGCTTCTGGATCTCGGGCGAGTTCAGGATGCGCACCATCTCTTCGTTGTAGCGGTTGATGATGGCCGGTGGCGTGCCGGCGGGTGCGAGCAGGCCGATCCACGAGGTGGCCTCGAAGTCCTTCAGGCCGGACTCGGCGAGCGTGGGCACATCGGGCGTGCTGGGAAAGCGCTTGGGGCCGGTGGAGGCCAGCAGCTTGAGGCGGCCTTCCTTCACGAAGCCCTGCACGTTGCCCGGCACGAAGAAGCCGGCCTGGATGTTGCCCGCGATCAGGTCGGTGACGGCCGGGCCCGCGCCCCGGTAGGGCACGTGCGTCATGTGGAAGCCCGCCGCCGACTTCATCATTTCCATGGTGAGGTGCGAGGCGCTGCCCATGGCGATCGAGCCGTAGGTGTATTTCGTCGGGTTGGCCTTGGCCTTGGCGATGAAGTCCTTGACGTCGGTGAAACCGGAGGCGGGGTTCACCGCCAGGTATTGCGGCGCCTTCACCGCGAGCGTGATCGGGGCCAGGTCCTTCACCGGGTCGTAGGGCATCTTGTCGAACAGCGTGACGTTGATCGCCAGCGGACCGTTGTAGCCGATCAGCAGCGTGTGCCCATCGGGCGCGGAGCGCGCCACTTCATAAGCGCCGATGTTGCCGCCCGCGCCGGGCTTGTTCTCGACCACGAAGGGCTGGCCGAACGCCTTCTGCAGCTCGGGGCCGATCAGGCGCGCGAGCACGTCGTTGGTGCTGCCGACGATGGGCACGATGATGCGCACCGGCTTGCTCGGGCGCCAGTCGGCGCCTTGCGCCCAGGCCGAGGTGGCCGCGCAGGCCGCGAGCGCGACGGCGGCCGCGAGTTTGAGATGGGACTTCATGGGTGTCTCCTGTGTTGGTCTGTCGTGGGGGAAAAGGGGAAGCCGCTCAGAGGCTGAAGACCGGTTTCTTCGTGGCGTCGGCGAGTTCCTCGCGCGCCCAGGCCACGGGGTCCTGCTCCTTGGGCAGCAGCACGCCGGCGGGGCGCACATGCTGCGCGCTGGCGTCGAGCGCGGGCGGCGTCTGGCCCTGCTCCAGGCCGAGCGCGGCTTCGTGCAGCATGCGGCGCGCCATCACGATGGCCTTGTCGGTGGGCAGCAGTTTCTCGGCCTCGTGGTCCTGGATGGTGCCCATGCTTTCCTGCAGCGAGTAGTCCTGCGCGGAGAAGCCGAAGACGCCGCTGTAGGAACGGTCTTCGCGCTGCGCCACGCGGTCCATGCCGTAGTCGTTGTCGCGGTTCTGCCTGGGGATGAAGCTGCCCGGCGCCTCGTACTCGACGTGGATGCCCTTGCCCTCCTGCATCGCGGTGCGCTCTTCCTCGGTGAGCGGCTGGCCGGGTTGCCAGTTGATGCTCCAGGCCCAGCAGTTGTGGTCGTCGATCGGCACCCACACATGGCCACCCAGCGCGTGGTCGCCGAACGGCGCGATGAGCGTGAACCAGGGGAACAGCCACTGCGTGATGCGCCAGTAGTAGGAATCGGGCTCGCCGTTGCGGCGGCCGAACAGGCTCAGGCCGAAGGGCGTCTGCTCGATCTCGAACTTCACGTTGCCGTCGGCCTTGATGTAGTCCAGCGCCTTGACGCCCTGGTGCATGGGGTCGGTGTCGACCTCGAAGCGGTGCACGTAGGACACGTGGGCGGTGTCGATGCCGCCTTCCATGGCCTGCAGCCAGTTGCTGTATTGCAGGCGCTTGGAGACGAACACGTGTTCGGGCGGCAGCGTGCACCACTCCAGCTCGGGCGGCGCGGGCTGCTGGTCGGCCGGGCCCATGTAGGTCCAGACGATGCCGCCGCGCTCGACGCAGGGGTAGCCCTTGATGTGCATGCGCGCGCAGGCCTGCGGCGCGGAAGGCACGTCCACGCACTGTCCATCGCCGTCGAACTTCACACCGTGGTACGCGCAGCGGATGCCGTTTTCCTCGTTGCGGCCGAAGTAGAGCGAGACGCCGCGGTGCGAGCAGAACTCGCCGATCAGGCAGGCCTTGCCGTCGGTGTTGCGAAAGGCCAGCAGCTTCTCGCCGAGCAGCTGTACGCGCACCTGCGGCCCGTCGGCCTCGGGGATTTCGCTCGATGCCAGCGCGGGCACCCAGTAGCGGCGCATGAGGTTGCCCATGCGGGTGCCGGGACCGACGCGGGTGAGCGTTTCAGACATTTCCTTGTTCACTGGGGGACTCCGTGGGGTGGGTTGCTTGTACGTCAGGTGAGACAGGTGTCCATTCTAGAAATCCCACTTGATCCATGTCAAAGAAAATGAGCTGACTGTCCATCAGGCGGACGCATTTCATACAATGTGGGCTCCAACACCCGGGAGATGGCGATGAGCATCGACAAGAGCAACGAAGGCGTGCGCGCCGTGGACCGCGCGCTGGACATCCTGATGGCCTTTCGCGCGGGCGACCGGCAGCTGAGCGCGAGCGAGCTGCTCAAGCGCGTGGACCTGAGCCGCCCCACGCTGTACCGGCTGCTGCGCACGCTGGAGCTGCGCGGTTTCATCGTGTCCGTGGGCGAGCCGCAGCGTTTCCAGCTCGGCCCGTCGGTGGCGCACCTGGCGCACATGTGGACCTCGGGCCTGGACCTGGCCACGCTATCGCAGCCCATGATGCGGCGCCTGTGGGAACAGACGGGCGAGACGGTGGCGCTGCTGGTGCACCACGGCGAGGAGCGGGTGTGTGTGGCGGAGATGCCGAGCGCGCAGCCGCTGAGCTTCAAGCGCGGCGTGGGCCACAGCGAGAAGGTGATCCTGGGCGCGAGCGGGCGCGCCATTCTCGCGTTCGCGCCCGATGCGCTGCACTACATCGAGGGCCGCATCCCGAAGGCGCGCCAGAAGGCCTACCTGGACGAGCTGGTGCGCATCCGCGAGGCCGGCTATGCGATCAGCCGCGACGAGCTGATCCGGGGCGCGGTGGCGATCGCCGCGCCGTTTTTCTCGGCCGGCGCCAAGGTGGTGGGCTCGCTCGCGGTGTACGGCCCGAGCGCGCGCGTGGACGACGCGCAGGTCAGGCGCATCGCGCAATGGCTCCTGGAGGCCGCGCGCGATCTCTCGCAGAAGGCCGGCGCCGGCCCATAGCGCGCGGGCCTATGATGGCCGCTTCATCCCCTCAGGAAGGAACCGCCCATGAAAGCCATCGCCGCCCTGTGCTGCGCCTCTGCCCTGCTGGTGTTCGCCGCGCCGACGCTGGCCAACGAGCCCTCTTCCGCCTGCCAGGCCAAGCGCCGCAACATCGAGGCCCAGCTGGCCAACGCCACCGAGCACGGCCGCAAGCAGGAAGTGGCCGGGCTGAAGAAGGCCTTGCGCGCCAACCAGGCCAACTGCACCGACGCGTCGCTGGAGAAAGAGCGCAGCGCCGAGATCAGACAGGCGCAGAAGAAGGTGGCCGAGCGCGAGAAGAGCCTGCGCGAGGCCCAGCAGAAAGGCGACCCGAAGAAGCTGGCCGAGCGCCAGGCCAAGCTGGACGAGGCGCGCCGTGAACTGACCGAGGCCGAGCGGCCGATCGAGCGCTGAACGGCCTGCGCGCCGCCGTTCAGACGGTGGTTTCCATCAGGCAGCGGGTGACGCGCGGCGGTTCGTCGCCGAGGTGAAAGGCGAGCTTGCGGTCGCGCAGCGCGACGTCGGCGGCGGTGACGCGGTCGAAGCGGCGCAGGTGGTCCGTCCACGACTCGTCGACGATGACCTCGACGAAGCGGCCCGGGTCGTTGATGTCGTGCAGCAGCTCCCAGGACAGGGCGCCGTGGCGCAGCCGGCCGCGCCGGCTTTCGTTGAGCATCAGCAACCGGAATTCCGCCGCGCGCGCGGGGTCGACGCGGTACTCGATGCTGACCATCACATGGCCATGCCCCGGCGGCTCGGGGGTCGACGGGGCGGGGAAGATGCGCTTGGGGGTGAGGTCGTCTTCCAGCCCGGCGTCGGGCATCCAGCGGTTGACGGCCGCCATGGCGCTGATGCCGCTGACGGCGGCGATGCCCAGGCAGATGGGCACGCTGGTCCAGGTGGCGACCTGGCCCCAGAGCGCCGCGCCCGCCGCGCTGCCGCCCATGATGGACATCTGGTAGATCGACATGCCGCGCGCGCGCACCCAGTCGGGCAGGCCCATCTGGATCGACACGCTGAGCGTGTTGGCCACGGTGATCCAGGCCGCGCCGCCGAGGAACATCGCGGGCACGGCGATCCAGAGCTGGTGGGTCACGGCCATGACGGCCATCGCCGTGGCCTGCACCGCGGCGCCGCGCAGCACCAGGCCGTCGCGCGAGTAGCGGCGGCGCAGGCGCGGCAGGAAAGCGGTGGAGGTGATGGCGCCCGCGCCCATGGCCGCCAGCAGCAGGGTGAAGGTGCCGGCGCCGCCGTCCTGCATGCCGCGCGCGATCAGGGCCAGCAGGGCCATCAGCGCGGTGGAGTGGAAGAAGAAGATCGAGATGCGCAGCAGCACGCCCTTGAGCAGGTAGGACTGCGCCACGTACTGCAGGCCCACGCGCATCGCCGAGCCCAGGCGCTCGCGGCCCAGCGGGTTGGGGGTGTGCTCGCGCTTCCAGCGGCTGATGATGATGGCCGCCCCGATCGACAGCAGCGCGTTGAACAGGAAGACCCAGGCGCTGCCGGCGCTGGCGATCAGCGCGCCGGCGACCAGCGGGCCGATGATGCGCGAGGCGTTCATCGACACGCCATTGAGCCCGAGCGCCGCCGGCAGCTGCGAGCGGGGCACGAGCTCGGGCACGATGGCCGAGAAGACCGGCCAGCGCATCGCCATGCCGATGCCGTTGGCGAAGATCAGCACCAGCAGCAGCGGGGGCGTCATCACGTCGAGGAAGATGACCACGCTCAGCAGGGTGGCCACCGCCGCCACCCACAGCTGGGTGAAGAGGAAGTAGCGCTTGCGGTCCAGGTTGTCGGCCAGCGCCCCGCTGGGCAGGCCGAGCAGGAACACGGGCAAGGTGGCGGCCGTCTGCACTAGCGCCACCCACAGCGGCTTGGTGGTCAGCGAGGTCATCATCCAGGCCGCCGCCACCTCGCTCATCCACATGCAGATGTTGGCCATGAGCCAGGTGGTCCACAACATGCGGAACACCGGCAGACGCAGGGGAGCGATGGGCGAGAGGCTGTCGTCGTCGGCTTGGGACATGGTGGGGCCACTGTAAAGGACAAAGCCAGGGCCGCTGCGCCCGGGAAAGGGGTTCTTACAGCCCTCTTTGCGACACCACGCCCGGTCTGGCCGAGTAGCGCACCAGGCCGTCCAGGGCCTCGATCTCCACGCGCGCCTGGCGCCGGCCATAGACCTCGGCCTTGAGCCATTCGAGTTCGGCGTCCAGGCGTTCCTGGTCGGCCAGGGTGCAGTACCAGACCTTGGCGTCGCCGTCCCACCGGTAGCCCCGGGCCTTGAGCAGGTCCTTGGACTCGAACGGCGAGCCGGTGGCGCGCAGCTTGAAGCTGGCCTGGGTCGCCACCGAGATCAGCCGGTTCAGGCCGGTGGCCGGGCCCTGCGGGCCCACGGGCCGCGAGAGCACCTGCAGCAGGGCGTGGCAATCCACCTGGGCGCGGTGGGCGTCGTAGAACCAGCCGTGGTTCTGCGCCAGCGCGCTGAGCTTGGCCGACTCGGCGCCCGCGGCCTTCCAGTTGATGTCCGCGAAGGAGCAGGCCCAGGCCTTGGCCGCGAAGCCGGGGAAGCGCGCTTCCACGAAAGGGCGGTCGAAGCCGGCGTTGTGCGCCACGATGAGATCGGCTTGGGCCACCAGGGCCTCGACCTGCGCATCGTCCAGCCGGTGCCCGGCCACCATGTCGTCGCTGATGCCGGTCACCTGCTGGGCCACGGCCGGGATCGGCATGCCCGGGTCTTCAAAGCCTTCGAACAGCGTCACCGGCCCGAACGGCAGGCCCGAGGCGAGGTCCACGTCCACCAGCAGCATGGCCAGTTCGATGATCTTGTCGGCCTGGTGCGACAGGCCGGTGGTCTCGGTGTCGAGCACCAGCACGCGCCGGCTGCCCGACGCGGCCTGCCCGGCCTGCGCGGGGCCGTAGTCCGTGACGGGCACGAGGCGGCGCAGGACGCGGAAGTCGGGGTTCCGCTCCAGGCGTTGCGCCATCTCCTCCAGGGTAAGTGTGGGCGGGAGCGGGGCGCAGGGCGCCGGCTTGGCCCGTCTGGCACGCGAGACAGAGGGGGCGGCGGGCACGGGCAGGGGCTCCAACGGGCCCGGCAGGTCAAATTCGAAGCTGGACTGATTCATCCATGAAGCCTACCTCACCCGCCGCCTCTCAAGGCATTTCAATCCGAGCTGCGCTGATGATGCCCTTCCACATGGCCGCCTCCGCCGCGAGGTGGGTGCCGAATTCCTCGGCCTTGAAGGCGGAGGGCACCAGGCTCATGCCGCGGATCTGCTCCTGCATCTTCGGCTCGGCCATCATGGCCGCGAACTCGCTGCGCAGCCGCGCGACCACGGGCGCGGGCGTGCGCGTGGGCACGAACATGCCGTACCAGTAGGTCATGGTGTAGCCGCCGGGAATCAGGTTGAGTTCCTGCAGCGTGGGCAGCTCGGGCAGGCCGGGATCGCGCGCCAGGCCGGTGGTGGCCAGGCCACGCACGGTCTGCGCAGCGATCTGCACCTTCTGCGTGGTGAGGTTGTCGATCGAGCTGTCGATCTGGCCGCTGGCCACGCCCTGCGCAACCTCGCCACTGCTCTTGTAGGGCACGTGCACCATCTCCAGCCCGGCGCGGGCCTTGAGCAGCTCCAGCGCCAGGTGGCCGGCCGAACCCACACCGGCCGACCCAAAGGTGTACTTGCCGGGGTTGGCCCGCACGGCGGCCAGGAATTCGGGCGCGGTACGGAACGGCAGCTTCGGGTTGACCACCAGCGCGAAGTTGCCCACGCCCACCTGGCCGATGGGCACGAAGTCGCGCAGGAAATCGAAGCGGGTCTTGCGCAGGTAGGGCAGCAGCACCACGGGCGAGGCGGTGAGCAGCACGGTGTGGCCGTCGGCGGGCGCGGCGGCGACGAATTCCGTGCCCAGCTGCGTGCCGCCGCCGGGTTTGTTTTCCACGATCACGGCCTGGCCCAGCGGTGTCGCCAGGCGTTGCGCGATCAGCCGGGCCACGAGGTCGGTGCCGCCGCCCGGGCCTTGCGGCACCACGAGGCGGACCACGCGTTCCGGGTAGTCGGCGGCCAGGGTCGTGGGGGCGACGGCCGCGATGCCGGCGAGGGCGAGGGCGTGCATCACGCCGCGAAGGAATGTTCTTCTCATGTCGGTCTCCTGGGGGGTGGTCGTCGGGTCGGGTCTGGCTGCCCGTTCGCTGACGCCGCGGGTGTCAGTCGCCGCGGATGTCGTTGCTTTCGATCAGCTTCTTCCACATGGCGGCCTCGGTCGCCACGTTGTCCTTGAACTGCGCGGGGCCCAGTTCGGAAGGCAGCAGCACGAAGTCCTTCACGCGCTGCAGGATCTCGGGGTCCTTCATCGCGGTGGTGAACTCGCGCTGCAGGCGCTGCACCACGGCCGCGGGTGTGCGCACCGGGACGAAGAGCCCGTACCAGTAGGTCATGTGGTAACCGCCGGGCACCACGCCGGTCTCGTTGAAGGTGGGCAGCTGCGGCAGGTTGGGGTCGCGCGCGAGCCCGGTGGTCGCCAGCGCCCTCACCTTCTGGGTGTCGATCAGCGCCTTCTGGATCGTGAGGATGTCGATCGACACGTCGATCTGCCCGCTCAGCAGGGCCTGGGCGATGTCGCCGCTGCTCTTGTAGGGCACGTGCACGAGCTCGATGCCGGTCTTGCTCTTGAGCAGTTCCAGCGCCAGGTGCCCGGCCGAGCCCATGCCGGCGGAGCCGTAGGTGTACTTGCCCGGGTTCGCCTTGGCGGCTTCGATGAACTCGGCCAGGGTGCGGAACGGCAGCCTGGGGTTGACGACCAGCGCGAAGGTGCCCAGCCCCACCTGGCCGATGGGCGTGAAGTCGCGCGGCAGCTCGAAGCGCGTCTTGCGCAGGTAGGGGATGGTCAGCACCGAGGACGACGACAGCATGATGGTGTGCCCATCGGGCGGCGAGGAAGCCACGTACTCGGCACCGGTCTGCGTGCCCGCGCCGGGCCGGTTCTCGACCACGATGGGCTGGCCCAGGGAAGGCGACATCTTCTGGGCCAGCACGCGCGCCACCAGGTCGGTGCCGCCGCCGGTGCCGTGGGGCACGACGAATTTGATGACACGCGTGGGAAAGTCATTGGCCAGGGCCGTCAGGGGCAGCACGGCGGCCAGCAGGAGGGTGGGCAGGTGGAGGCGCATGGTTCGTGTTCTGGAAGTGGGGTGAACAGCGGGGATGGCGTTCAATCGAGTGTGGCGGCGGCCCCTGCCCCGGTCCATTCGCTTTTGGCCCGCGCGGGCTTCGCGTTCTGCGAAGCAGCCGACGGTGTGCCCGCCGAGTCCACGATGTGGCGCGCGGCCCGGTAGGCGAAGGCGATGGCCGGCCCGAGGTTGCAGCCCGCGGCAGGGTGCGTGCCCAGGCTGGGGTTGTTCATGTCCACGCCGCAGGCGTACAGGCCAGGGATCGGTGCGTTGTCGGCATCCAGCACGCGGGCGTGCGTGTCGGTGACCAGGCCGCAGGTCGTGCTGCTGTCCCCCGGGTAGAGGCGCACCGCGTAGAACGGCCCCTGCGCGATCTCGCCCAGGCAGGGGTTGGGGCCGTGCGCCGGATCGCCGTCGCCCCGGCTGTAGATGTCCGCACCCTTGCGGAACTCGAGGTCGACGCCAGTGCGCGCATAGCCGTTGAGCCGCTCGACCGAGGCCTGCAGGCCGGCGGCGTCGATGCCCAATTTTTCGGCCAGCGCGGCCAGCGTGGGCGCCTGCACGAGGTAGCCCTCGCGGACGAAGGAGCGGTAGGGAAACGGGAACGGCCGCACCAGGCCCATGCCGTACTTGCGCAGAAATCGTTGGTCGCCGATCAGGTAGGCCGGCACCGCGCCGGCCGCGTGCATGGCCATCACGAAGTCGTGGTACGAGCAAGCCTCGTTGACGAAGCGCCGGCCGTGGGCGTCCACCACGATGGCGCCCGGCTTGCAGCGGTCCAGCCGGAAGTGCGGGTGCTTGACCACCTCGCCGTTCTTGCGGCGCAGCACGGAGACCGGTGCGCGGCAGTAGTCCGACACATTGCCCTGGGCCATGCGCCCACCCACGTCCATGGCGCGGCGCAGGCCGTCGCCCACGTTGCTCTCGGGCGGCAGGCCGATGTGCTCGGCGGCGTAGGCGGTGTGTGCCGCGCGCATCACCGGATCGCCCGAAAACCCACCCGAGGCCAGCACCACCGCGCCGGCGCGCACTTCCTGACGCACACCGTTCTCCTCGAAGACCACGCCGCTCACGCGGCCTGCGTCCTGGATCAGCCGGATGAACGGCGCGTTCACGCGCAGGTCCACGCCACTGTCCAGCGCCGACTTCAGCAGCATGCCGATCAGCGCGTTGCCGCGCTGGCGGCGCGTGGAGCGGCCGTACAGCAAAAGGTCCGAGTAGTGCTTGAACAGCCGCCGGGCGCTGTAGAGGAAGGCGCCGGGCGACTGCAGCGCCGCGCTCAGCTGCGCGAGGTCGCGGCTGTCGGTCTGCATGCCGTGGAACACGGTGATGGCGGGCAGCGGGTTCTTGATGAGCTTGTAGGCCTTGCCGAGTTGGCGGTCATCGAAGGGCTCGGGGTAGACCGTGCGCCCCTTGATGCCGGCGCCGGGCACGTCGGTGCGGTAGTCGGCGCCGCCGTAGAGGCGAAAGCGCACGCTGCTGTGCTGTTCGAGGAAGTCGACCGCCTCGATGCCGCCTTCCAGCCAGGCGCGCACCTGCGCGGCATCCATGCGCTCGCCCACGAGGTGGGCGAGGTAGGTCATGGGCGCCTCGGGGTCGGTTTCGGCCGGCACGTGGCGGTTGCCAGGCAGCCAGGCCGCGCCGCCGGAGGTGGCGCTGGTGCCGCCCACCTGGGCGGTTTTTTCCAGCAACAGCACACGGCGGCCCAGCGCGCGCGCCACGACGGCGGCCGTCAGGCCCGCGATGCCGGAGCCGACGACGACCACGTCGACGTTGGCGGAGAGATTCGGAAAGGTGGAGGCTTGCATGGGCGGGCTCTAGGTGGGGAAGGATTCGCGCCACAGGTCCAGCGCCTGCTGGACGGGCCGATCGGAATAGCTGAACAGCACGGTGTCTTCGTCGGCCTCCAGCTGGTACGGCATCCACGAAGGGCACACGAACACGTCGCGCGGCCCGAAGGCCATCTCGTGATCGCCCACGGTGCAACGCCCCCGGCCCTCGACGACCGCGTAGACCGTGGAATCGGTGGCGCGGTAGGCGGCACCGCGAAAACCGCCGGGCAGCAGCTGCATGAAGGTGCCGATGGTGGGCATGGCCCAGCCGCCGGTCAATGGGTTGGTGTACTGCAGCTTATGGCCCCAGCAGGCGTGCGGGTCTTCGGCGCGCGCGAGCGTGTGCAGCGCCTCGCGCGTGCGGTCGTAGGGGTACCAGAACAGCGGCGAGGTGCGCGAGCGGCTCACGTGCTCGACCGGCTTGAGCGTCTGGCCGAAACGCGCGAGGTTGCTGCCCGCGTGGGCGTGCGGCACCTGGGTCTCCTGCGCCCCGTCCTCGCGGAACTGGGCGTCGAGCAACTCGACGATGGGCAGGTCCAGCCCGTCGAGCCAGACCATGGGCTCGCTGGAGAGGTTGCCATGGTCGTGGAAGGTCCAGGAGGGCGTGATGACGAAATCACCCACGTGCATGGTGACGCGCTCGCCGTCGACCGTGGTGTAGGCGCCATCGCCCTGCAGGATGAAGCGCAGCGCCGATTGCGAATGCCGGTGCGAGGGCGCGACTTCGCCGGGCAGGATCAGTTGCAGGCCCGCATAGAGGCTGTGCGTGACACGCGTCTGCCCGCGCAGGCCGGGGTTTTCCAGCACGATGACGCGGCGCTCGGCTTCGCGCGCGGTGATCAGGCGCCCGCTCTCCTGCAGCCAGGGCCACACCGTGTCCCACGACCACAGGTGGGGCAGGCAGGGCGTCTTGGGCGTGCGGGTCACCACGCCGTGCAGCACCTCCCACAGGGGCGCGCAATGCCCCGCATCGATGCGGCCGTAGAAGGCCGCGCGGTCGGCCTGGGCCGATGGGGCCACGCCCCGCACCACGGCGGCCGTCATGCCACGCACTCCGGCTGCGGCTGGGCGGCGCGCACCTGCACGCTGATCTGCCCCACGCCGTCGAAAGCACAATCGATGCGGTCGCCGGGCAGCACCGGGCCGACGCCCTCGGGCGTGCCGGTGAGCAGCACGTCGCCCGGGTGCAGCGTGTAGAACGAAGACGCGAACTCGATCAGCGTGCCGATGTCCAGCACCATGTCGCGGGTGTTGGCCGACTGGCGGGGTTCGCCGTTGACGGTGAGCCAGAAATCGATGTTTGACGGGTCGGCGATTTCATCGGCGGTGACCAGCCAGGGCCCGAGCACGGTGAAGCTGTCCACCGACTTGCGCAGGCTGCGCTCCTCGGGGCCACGCGCCGTCATGTCCAGGCCCACCGCGTAACCGGCCACATGAGACAGCGCCTGCGCGCGAGTGATGTTGCGCCCGGCCTTGCCGATGACCACCGCCAGCTCCGCCTCGTGGTCGTTGCGCCGATCCAGGTGCTGCAGCGCCACGCCCTCATGGGGCCCGACCACGGAGCTGGTGGCCTTGAGGAACAGGCCGATCTGGCGGATCTCCTTCACCTGCTGGTGGTGGTGGATGTCGGCCTGGGCGCGCGCCTCGTCGAGGTGTCTGGCGTAGTTGACGGGTGCGGCCACGATCTTGCCGGGGTTGGCCACCGGGCTGAGCAGGCGCGCGCCCGCCAGCGGGCGCGCCTTCGCGGTGGGGAGCAGGCGCTCGATCGCTTCGCGCACCTGCGCGAGATGGGCGATCAGCGGGTCCACGCGCGGCAGTGGGTAGCGCACCTGCGGCAGCACATCGAGTGCGGCCGTCACGTCGTACAGCGTCTGCTCGCGCACCACGCCCAGGCGGTCGTCGTCGTATCGACAGAGTTTCATGAGGGAACCTTGAATCGTTGCGAAAAAAGAAGTGCACTCGCTCAGTACTGCGAAGCCGGCACGCGCAGCACCAGCCCGTCGATGGCCCGGCTGACGGCCAGCTGGCAGGCCAGGCGGCTGCCGTCCTCCACGCCCACGGCGAAGGCGAGCATCTTGAGCTCCTGCTCGCCGCGCGGTGGCAGCCGGGCCATGCCCTCGGCATCCACGTACACGTGGCAGGTGGCGCAGGCGCAGGCGCCGCCGCAGTCGGCGTCGATGCCGGGCACGTTGTGCGCCACGGCGACCTCCATCACCGAGGCGCCTTCGTCGCCCTGGCAACGCAGCTGTTCGCCATCGGCGGTCTGAAATTCAATGTGGATCATGAAAAGCGGTTCCTGAAAACATCACACGGGTGCCGCCACGAGCGCCGACGCGGACGCGGACGCGGGTTGCAGCGGAAACAAGGGATCGGCCAGTTGCGCCGGGTTCACCGGCGTGCCGGTGCGGATGAGCGCGCGGCCGGCCATGAAATCGCCGGCCGCATCGAGCGCCTCGACGCACAGCACGCGGTCGCCACGCAGGTACCACACGGACTGCGCCACCGCGCGCTCGCCCGCGCCCTGGCGCAGCACCACGGCGTCGTGCCCCTGGGGCAGGCCCGCGACCTGGAGCCGGTGCGTGTACTGGTCCGACCAGAACCAGGGCACGGCGGGCGGTGGCGGCGCGCGGCCGGCGATTGCGGCGGCCGCCGCCTTGGCCTGGTCGATCGCGCCTTGCACGGACTCCAGCCGTGGCCGCGCACCGTCGCGCGACTCGGTGCAGTCGCCGATCGCGAACACACCGCTCGCGCTGGTCCGGCCCTGCTCGTCCACCACGATGCCCCGAGCACACTCGATGCCCGCGGCCTGCGCCAACTCGATGCGCGGCAACGCCCCGATGCCCACCACCAGCGCGTCGAAGGCCTCGGTCTGGCCGCCGGATGCCAGCCACACGCCCTCCTCCGATGCCCGCACGCCGTCGAGCGACACGCCCAGGCGCAAGCGCACACCCTGGTCCTCGTGGACGCGCTGCACACGCCGCGACGTGGCCTCGCCCACCGAACGCTGCATCACGCGCAGCGCGGCCTCGAACACCGTCACGTCGATGCCTTGTGCCCGGGCCGCGGCAGCAACCTCCAACCCGACGTAGCCACCTCCCACGACGGCCAGCCGGCGGCAGCCGCCCAGGCCGGCGCGCAGCGCCTGCGCATGGGCCAGCGAGCGCAGCACGTGCACGCGCGGTGCATCCGCGGCCAGCCCTGGCAGGCGCCGCGCGCGCGCGCCGGTGGCCAGCACCAGCGCGGCATAGGGCAGGCGTTCGCCGTCGGCCAGCAACACCTCGGCCGCCTGGACATCGATGCCTTGCACGCGTGTGTCCAGGCGCAGCTCGCAGCGCGCGGTGTCGAAGAACGACAGGGGGCGCAGCAACAGTGCCGATGCGTCGCCATCGCGCAGGAAGGCCTTGCTCAGCGGCGGGCGCTGGTACGGCGGCGACGCTTCCTGCCCCAGCACCACCAAGGGACCTTGATGCCCGCCCTGCCGCAGCGATGCCACGAACTGGCAGGCCGCCTGCCCGGCCCCCACCACGACCACCGGAGCGCTCATGACAGGGCCACCGGCATGCGGCGGATGCCGCGAAAGCGCGCATTGGGGTTGAAAGCCAGGCCGGCGCGCAGGTCCATCTTCGGGAAGCGCCGCGTGATCGCCGGCAACGCGATCGCCGCTTCCAGCCGCGCCAGCGGCCGGCCCAGGCAGACGTGGATGCCGGCACCGAACGCCAGGTGCGGGTTGGGACGGCGGCCGAGGTCGAAGCGCTCCGGCTCGGTGAACACGCGCTCGTCCCGGTTGGCGGAGGCCTGCGCGATGACCACTTCGACACCGGCGGCGATGCGCGCGCCCGAGGGCAGCTCGATCTCGCGCGTGGTGCGCCGGCCCTGCAGCTGCAGCGGGCTGGTGTAGCGCAGGCATTCTTCGATGCCGGTGCCGACGATGACCTCGTCGCCGGCCATGCGTTCGAACTGGTCGCGGTTGCGCAGCAGCGCCAACGTGGACAGGCCAATCAGGTTGGTGGTGGTCTCGTGGCCGCCGTTGAGCAGCAGGATGCACATGTGCACCATCTCGTTTTCGCTGATGGACTGCCCGCTCTTCTCGGCCTTGACGAGCGCGCTGATGACGTTGCTCGGCGTCTCTTCCACCGGCCGCGCGCGCCAGGCGTTGATGTGCTCCAGCAGGTAGGCCTTGAAGCCGGCGGCGGCCTGGTGGCCGTCGGCGATGGCCTGTGGTGTCACGCGCGGGTTGAGCGGGAACAGCACCTGGGCCCCGAGGTCGCGGATGCGCGGACCGTCCGAGCGCGGCACGCCAAAGATGTCGCAGATCACCTGCACCGGAATCTGCGAGGCGAAGTCGGCCACGTAGTCGATTTCGCCGCGCCCATCGAGTTCGTCGAGCAGCTGGTCCACGATCTCGCGCACGCTCTGGCGCAGCCGCTCGATGCCCGTGGGCGTGAAAAAAGGATTGACGATGTCACGCAGGCGGTCGTGGTCGGGCGGATCGCGGAACAGCATGCTGGTGGTGTGGTGCTCCAGCAGCGGGCCTTCGCCGAACTTCTCGCGGTAGGCCGCGTCGCGGCTGACCACGCCCGAGAGGTCGCGCCAGACGGCCTTCACGTCGGCGTAGCGCGTCACCAGCACCGAACCATCGCTGTTGGCATGCACCGGCGTCTCGTCGCGCAAGGCGCGGAAGTACGGGTAGGGATCTTCGTAATACGCCGTTGGGAGCTGGAACAGGTCGAACGGCGCGGCCTGCTCGCGGGGGGCGGCCGGTGCCAAGAGAGAGGAATTCATGGAAAAGTCCTTGTCATGCGAGATGGGCGGGTGCGGGGTGGCGGGTGTGGAGAGGGCCGGCACGCGCCACCTGACTGTGGATCGCGTGGCCGACCAGCTCGGGTAGGCGGCGCGAGACGGGCAGCAGCCGCGCGAGGTCCACGCCGGTGTCCAGCCCCATGGCCGCGAACATGTGGACCGCGTCTTCCGTGCACGCGTTGCCGCTGGCGCCGGGTGCGTAGGGGCAGCCACCCAGCCCGCCGAGCGCGGCGTCGAAGCGCGTCACACCGGCCTGCAGGCCGGCCAGCATGTTGGCCAGCGCCATGCCACGGGTGTCGTGGAAATGCAGCGTCAGCGCCAGTTGCGGCAGCCGCGCGCGCAGCAGGGCCACCAGCTGCGTCACCTGCGCGGGATGCGCCATGCCGGTGGTGTCGCACAGGGTGAGCGCGCGCACCGCGCCCGCACCCAACCCGGCGATGCGCGCGGCCAGGCGCAGCACCTCCTGCGCATCGACCGCGCCTTCCATGGGGCAGCCGAAGGCGGTGGAGATCGACACCTGCACCTCGGCCTGCCCGGCGGTCACCGCCAGCACCTCGGCCAGCGCGGCCAGGCTGCGTTCGCGTGGCATGCGCAGGTTGCTCTGGTTGTGCGACTCCGAGGCCGACATCACGAAGTTGATCGCATCGGCGCGCGCGTCCAGTGCGCGCGCCGCGCCCCTGGCGTTGGGCACCAGCACGGCGTAGCACACGCCGGTCTGGCGGCGGATGCCTTGCATGACCTCCTGCGCATCGGCCAGCGGCGGGATCGCCTTGGGCGAGACGAAGGCGGTCACCTCGATGCGCGCGAAGCCGCAGTCGCTCAGCGCATCGACGAGCGCGATCTTGTCGGCCGTGGGCACGAAGCGGGCTTCGTTCTGCAGGCCATCGCGCGCGACGACCTCGTTGAAATGCACCCGCGAGGGCAACGCAGTCATGCGCCCTCCTCCCGCTGGACCACACCGGCGCGGCACAGGGCCTCGATGCGCTGCGCGTTCATGCCCAATTCGCTCAGCACTGCTTCGGTGTCCTGGCCGTGGCGCGGCGCGTTGCGGCGATGGCTGCCCGGCGTGCGCAGGAGCTTGGGCACGATGCCGGGCACGTCGATGCGGGTGCCGTCGTCCATGCGCAGCGTCTCGATCATGCCGCGCGCGCGGTAGTGCGGGTCGTCCGTGATGTCGGCCACGGTGTAGACGTGGCCGGCCGGTACCTGCGCCGCGTCCAGCGCGGCCAGCGCCTCGGCCCGGGTCAGTCGCGCGGTCCACGTGCCGATGGCGGCGTCGAGTTCCGGCGCCCGGGCCACGCGCCCGGCGTTGTCGGCCAGCGTGGCGTCCTCCGCCAGGTCGGGGCGGCCGATGACGGCCATCAGGCGGCGGAAGATGCTGTCCCCATTGCCGGCGATCAGCACATGACTACCATCGGCGCAGAGGTAGGCGTTGCTGGGCGCGATGCCCGGCAGAGCGCTGCCAGCCGGCTGGCGGACTTCGTTGAACAGGCTGTATTCGGGCAGCAGGCTTTCCATGCAGTTGAACACCGCCTCGTAGAGCGCCACATCCACCACCTGGCCCTGGCCGCTGCGGGCGCGTTCGTGCAAGGCCATGAGGACGCCCACCACCGCGTGCAGGGCAGCCAGCGTGTCGCCGATGCTCACGCCCACGCGCACCGGCACGCGGCCCGGCTCGGCCGTCAGGTGGCGCAGGCCGCCCATGGCCTCGCCGATCACACCGAAGCCCGGCTTGTCCTTGTACGGGCCGCTCTGGCCGTAGCCGCTCACGCGGGCCACGATCAGGCGCGGGTTGCGCGCCAGCAGCTGGACCGGGTCCAGGCCCCAGGCCTCCAGCACGCCAGGGCGGAAGTTCTCGATCAGCACATCGGCCGCGGCCGCGAGTTCGCGCACGATGGCCTGGCCTTCGGGCGAGCGCAGGTCCAGCGCGAGCGAGCGCTTGTTGCGCGACTGCACCTGCCACCACACCGAGGTGCCGTCCTTGAGCAGGCGCCACTTGCGCAGCGGATCGCCCGCGCCGGTGGGCTCGACCTTCACCACCTCGGCGCCGAAGTCGGCCAGGGTCTTGGCGGCGAAGGGGCCGGCGATGATCTGCCCGAGCTCGAGCACCTTGAGGCCGGCGAGCGCGCCGCCGGCAGGGGCATCGGCCGCGTCGGCGATCGGCTCGCCGTGGGGGAAAGAAGCTGTGTGGTTCATGGCGTCGGCAGTGTGTCCGCGCACCCTCACACTGTCCATTTGCGAATGGCCCCTTCGGTCTTCGCATTCCGCGAAGCGGCCGCCAGGTACTCGACGAAATCCGCGAGGTCGGCATCGTCCTCGCGCGGCGCGCAGGCGATCAGCATCTGGCGCTGGGCCCACGGATCGGCCAGCGGTCGGACGCGCAACGGCATCGCGCGCACCATGGGCTCGGTCGCGCCCTGCGGCAGCACCGCGATGCCCAGGCCCGACGCCACCAGGTGGCAGGCGGCGTCGAAGCTGCGTACCTGCATGCGCAGGCGCAGCGGCTTGCCCGCTCCGAGCGCGGTCTGCTGCTGCTTGAGCAGGATGGCCGCACCGGTGTTCAGGCCGATCAGGTCCTCGTCCAGCACGTCGGCGAAGGCGATGGGCCCCGCGTCATGAGCCAGGCGGTGGTGGGCGGGCAGCAGCAGCACCAGCTCGTCCCGCCGGAAGGGCAGCACCTGCAGGCCATCGACGTTCGGCCCCTCGACCAGGATGCCCACGTCGGCCCGGCCCTGGCGCAGGGCGGCGACCACCGCCTCCGAAACCTGCTCCTCCAGGTCCACGCGCACGTGCGGCCGCAGCCGGCCGTACGCCGCCAGCGGTGTGGGCAGGAACTGGGTGATGGCGGCGGTGCTCGCGCACAGGCGGATGTGCCGCGTGATGCCCGAACGCCGATCGGCCAGCTCGGAGCGCAGCAGGTCCAGCGTCTGCAACAGCGCCATGCCGTGGCGCGCGAACACACGGCCCGCTTCGGTGGCCGACAGGCCCTTGGCATGTCGCTCGAACAGCGGCTCGCCAAACGCGCCTTCGAGTTCGCGGATGCGCCGGCTGGCCGCGGCCAGCGCCAGGTGCGCGCCCTGCGCCGCCGCGGTCAGGCTGCCGCCGTTGACGCAGTCCACCGCGAGCCGGACCGAGATGAGGTCGAAGCGCGCGAGGTTGCACATCGGCAGGGAAAACGCCGACTCGGACCACAGGACCGGCGATGTCGAAGGGCTGGTCATAACAACAAAGAAACAGTCAGGATGGTTTGTATCATACGTGGACAAGCGGCCTGAAGCACCCCGATCCGACTAGGGAAAACGCGGAAATACCTCGATAGAATGCCTCGATCAGGAAGCGGTAATGGGCCCGACGGGGGTCACCTTCCAAACAGACGTGTTTATTTCTTCCTTCCATGAGCACTCCCGACACGCCCTCCTCCACCCCGTCGCCGCGGCACCGGCGCACACAGGCCGAGCGCACGCAACTGACGCAGCAGAAGCTCGTCAAGGGCGCCATCGCGCTGCTCAGGCAGAAGCGCTATGCGGGCTTTCGCATCGCCGAAGCCGCCAAGGTGTCCGGCGTCTCGCGCGGTGCGCAGACGCATCACTTTCCGTCGAAGGATGCGCTGGTGCTGCAGGCCCTGGAGGCGACACTGATCGAGAGCCAGCGCAAGGCGCTCGAACGCATCGCGCGCGCGCGCACCAAGCCGACCCGGCTGATGCAGGCGCTGATCGAGGACAGCGAGGACTTCTTCCTGGGCGAGGACTTTTACGTCGCGCTCGATCTGATGATGGTGGGCGGCGATCAACCGCTGGGCGTGGAGGTCAAACGGCTGCTGCGTCAGTACCGCATCTCGGTGGAGCGGGCCTGGCTGGAGGTTTTCGTCGAGGCAGGGCATCCGGCCGCACAGGCCGAGGACGTCATCTTCCTGACTTTCGCCATGGCGCGTGGCTTGAGCGTGCGCAAGCTGATGAGCGGGGAAGCGGCGCACTTCCCGCGCCTGTTCTCGCGCTGGGAGCTGCTGGCCAGCGACATGCTCGAGCCCCCACCCGCGCCCAGGCGCAAGGCCTCCTGAAGACCCGCGGGCTCAAGAGGCCGGGTGCGGAAGCAAGGTCACTCCTCGCGGATCGCCGCGCCGCGCAGCCGCAAGGCGTTGCCGATCACCGAGGCCGAGCTCAGGCTCATGGCCAGCGCGGCGATCATGGGCGACAGCAACCAGCCCGTGAACGGGTACAGCAGGCCCGCGGCCAGCGGAATGCCCAGGGCGTTGTAGAGGAAGGCGAACGCCAGGTTCTGCTTCATGTTGGCCACGGTCGCGACCGAGAGCGAGCGGGCCGT
>NZ_JBYTAE010000056.1:0-42739 GCF_058787875.1 Hydrogenophaga sp. FW305-3-2-15-A-LB1
GTAGGGGGTGTCGGGCCGGGTTGGGATTATAGGAACGGAGCCCCAGGCCCTCTGAAAATGGCCGCGCCAGGGAGCCGCGAGGGCGGTGGCATGCCAGCCGCTTGCCGGTTTTCCGGGCACATGCTAAAATCTAGGGCTCGGTGGAATTGGGTCCGCCGAGCTTCCATTCGTGGAATTTTTAAAGAGGTTCATATGTACGCGGTCATAAAAACCGGTGGCAAACAGTATCGTGTTGCTGCTGGCGAAAAAATTAAAGTAGAACAGATTGCTGCGGATGTGGGCCAAGAGATCGTGTTTGACCAGGTACTCGCTGTCGGCAACGGCACCGATATCAAGGTTGGCACTCCCTTGGTTTCCGGCGCAACGGTCACGGTCACGGTGTTGGCCCACGGCAGGCACGACAAGGTCAGCATCTTCAAGATGCGCCGTCGCAAGCACTACCAGAAGCGCCAAGGGCACCGTCAGAATTTCACCGAACTGCAGATTGCTTCGATCGCAGCCTGAGGAGTAAGTCAACATGGCACAGAAAAAAGGCGGCGGCTCAACGCGAAACGGGCGCGATTCCAAGCCCAAGATGCTCGGCGTGAAGGCGTTTGGTGGCGAGCTGGTCAGTGCTGGCTCGATCATCGTGCGTCAGCGCGGTACCAAGTTCCACCCCGGCATGAACGTGGGCGTGGGCAAGGACCACACCATTTTTGCAACGGTCGATGGCCACGTGAGCTTCGCCATCAAAGGCGCGCTGAACCGTCAGGTTGTCAGCATCACCCCCGTCTGAGCGGGCGTGCTCCGGTGCTGCAAGATTGAGAAATCGGTGCAGCGCGATGAGGCACATGTGATACGTTGAATGCAAAAGGCCCGCCCATGCGGGCTTTTTGTTTGGCCCTTCTCTAGCAGTTCCTTCCTGGAAAGCATGTCATGAAATTTGTGGACGAAGCCACGATCGATGTCGCTGCGGGCGATGGCGGCAATGGCTGCGCATCTTTCCGGCATGAAAAATACAAAGAGTTCGGGGGCCCCGACGGCGGCGACGGTGGCCGTGGCGGCCATGTGTATGCTGTGGCGGACGCCAGCCTGAATACCCTGGTGGATTTCCGGTTCACCCGCCGCTTCGAAGCGCATCGCGGCGAACACGGCAAGGGTTCGGACATGTTTGGCGTCAAGGGCGACGACATCGTGCTCAAGATGCCGGTGGGCACCATCATCGCGGATGCGGAGACCGGCGAAGTGCTGTTCGAGCTGCTGCAGCCCGGTGAGCAGGTGACGATCGCCAAAGGGGGCGACGGCGGCTTTGGCAACATGCACTACAAGAGTTCGACCAACCGGGCGCCGCGTCAGAAGACGCCCGGCTGGCCCGGCGAGAAGCGCAGCTTGAAGCTGGAGCTCAAGGTGCTGGCCGACGTCGGCTTGCTGGGCATGCCCAACGCGGGCAAGTCGACCTTGATCGCGGCCATCTCCAACGCGCGCCCCAAGATCGCCGACTACCCTTTCACCACTTTGCATCCCAATCTGGGTGTGGTCCGCGTCGGGCCGGAGAAGAGCTTCGTGGTGGCCGATGTACCCGGGCTGATCGAAGGGGCGTCGGAGGGCGCTGGCCTGGGGCACCAGTTCCTGCGGCACCTGCAACGCACGCGCCTGCTGCTGCACATGCTGGATGTGGCGCCCTTCGATGAAGGGGTCGATCCTGTCGCGCAGGCCAAGGCCATCGTGGCGGAGTTGAAGAAATTCGACCAGAAACTGTACGAGAAACCTCGCTGGCTTGTGCTCAACAAGCTGGACATGGTGCCCACCGAGGAGCGGGAGGCCCGGGTCAAGGACATCGTGAAACGCCTGAAATACAAGGGGCCCGTCTTCGAAATATCAGCGCTTACCCGCGAGGGTTGCGAACTGCTGGTGCAGAAGATCTACCAGCACATCGCGCAGGTGCATCAGTCGATGCAGGCGCCGGTGGATGTGGATCCCCGCTTCGTGAATGGTCCTGACACTCACTGACTCCGAGCCCATTTGCCCATGGACATCGCCTCAACCTCTTCGCCTGTTGATTCAATGAATGTGCATGGCATGGCCCCGGCGGCCGTGTTCAAGACCGCTCGCCGCATCGTGGTCAAGGTAGGTTCCAGCCTGGTGACCAACGAGGGCCGCGGCCTTGACGAGGAGGCCATCGGGCAATGGAGTCAGCAATTGGCGGCCCTGGTGCAGCAGGGGCGTGAGGTCATCATGGTCAGCAGCGGTGCGGTGGCCGAAGGCATGAAACGCCTGGGCTGGACCGTGCGGCCCAAGGAGATCAACGAACTTCAAGCTGCGGCGGCCGTAGGGCAGATGGGCCTGGTGCAGATGTACGAGAGCAAGCTGCGCGGTTGTGGCGTCGGCAGCGCACAAGTGCTGTTGACGCACGCCGACCTCGCGGACCGTGAACGTTATCTCAATGCCCGCTCGACCCTGTTGACATTGCTCCAACTGGGCGTGGTGCCGGTGATCAACGAGAACGACACCGTCGTCAACGACGAAATCAAGTTTGGCGACAACGACACACTGGGCGCGCTCGTGGCCAATCTGGTGGAGGCCGACGTGCTCGTGATCCTCACCGACCAGAAGGGCTTGTACACGGCCGATCCCCGGCGCGATCCTTCCGCTCAGTTTGTTCACGTGGCCCGCGCTGGCGATGCACGCCTGGAAGCCATGGCGGGCGGCGCGGGCAGTGGCATTGGCAAGGGCGGCATGATCACCAAGATACTGGCCGCCAAACGCGCCGCCGGTTCCGGGGCCTCCACGGTCATCGCCTGGGGCCGTGAGCCAGACGTGCTGTTGCGACTGACGGCGGGTGAAGCCATCGGCACCTGCCTCGTGGCCCAGACGCCCAAGCACCAGGCGCGCAAGCGCTGGATTTCCGATCATTTGCAGTTGCGTGGCGCCGTCGTGGTGGACGATGGCGCAGTCGGCAAGATCGTGGGCGAAGGCAAGAGCCTGCTGCCCATCGGCATGACGGGCGTCGACGGCGAGTTCTCCCGAGGGGATGTGATCGCGGTGCGCGATGCGCGCGGGGCCGAGGTGGCGCGCGGATTGGCCAACTACGCGAGCAGCGAGGCCCGGCTCATCTGCCGCAAGTCATCGCAGGACTTCGAGCGCTTGCTGGGTTACGTGGCTGAACCCGAAATGATCCACCGCGACAACCTCGTCCTGGCGCGCGGCTAAGGCCAGCGCCCCCGGGCCCGCTCAGCGCGTTTCCGGGCGGCCGTGTTTGAGGGTGTGCAGGATTTTCTGCGCGCTGCCGTTGATGGTTCGGCCTTCGCAGATGCCCGCCCGTGCCAGCAACATGGCGGGGCGGGTGGGTCCGGAGAACGACAGCTCTTGCCATGCTTCCTTGGCGTTGACGTTCCAGCTGGACGCGTTGTTGTTCCAGCGTCCATAGGTCTTGACTTCGGCCGTCTGGCAACGCAGGCCCTGGTACAGCACATTGAGGGCTCCGCTGGAGCTGCGGGCGACCAGTACATAGCGCACCACACCGTCCTCGCCCACGCTCAAGGTCTTGGGGTCGATACCGTAGCTCAACGCCGTACCGGCTGAGACCTCGAAGGCCTGCAATTGGTCGATGCTGAAAGTGGGCGGCGGCTTGACCGCCGCTTCCTGCCACGCAGGGGCGTCCGGGTCGTCTCGCAATTGGGCCTGCAATGCAGGGCTGAAACCCAGAAACGAAATCAGGGCCGCTGCGACGGACAGGCATCGCGGCAACCGGTGGCGGGCAGAAGTCATTTGTGTTCGATGTGGGCAGAGCGGGAGCCGCTCTGCGGGTCGGGATCAAAACTGGCGCCCGGGGGCAGCTCCAGGCCCGGCGGTGGGGCCGACAGGGACGAGGATTCGGGACTTTCGTCGTGGCGGTGGCGGGAGCCACCGCGCAGGTAGCGGTTGCGGGTGTCGTTCTTGGGCAGGTAGCGCGAGAGTTCGGTGAGCGCCATTTCGTAGACGCCTCGTTTGAACTCCACGACCACGTCGAGCGGTACCCAGTAGTCGTGCCAGCGCCAGGCGTCGAACTCCGGATGGCTGGTCGCGCGCAGGTTCAGGTTCCAGTCCTGCGCCACGAGGCGCAGCAGGTACCAGATCTGTTTCTGCCCCTTGTAGTGGCCGCGTGCATCGCGGCGGATGAAGCGGTCCGGCACTTCGTAGCGCAACCAGTCGCGCGTGCGGGCGACGATGCTCACGTGCTCGGGCATGAGCCCGACTTCCTCGTGCAACTCGCGGTACATCGCCTGCTCAGGTGTCTCGCCTCTGTCGATGCCACCTTGCGGAAACTGCCAGGAGTGTGAGCGGATGCGCTTGCCCCAGAACACCTGGTTTCGCTGGTTGAGCAGAATGATGCCGACATTGGGCCTGAAGCCTTCTCTGTCAAGCATAATCAACCCCAAATTTTTAAACTGTGTTCATTATGCATCGCGGCATGCAAGTTGCGAAGTGATCACACACCTGTTGCATCTCCGGGCGCAGGTGGGCCGTCCAGATCGCCGGATGTGCCGTTCTCCCGGTTCCCACCTCCGATGTACCGCAACACTGCCTCGCGGCAGAACCCAGCTCGCCCATGAAAGCCTCCCAGTTCCTGATTTCCACCCTCAAGGAAGCCCCGGCCGACGCGGAAGTCGTCAGCCACCAGCTGATGACGCGCGCCGGCATGATCAAGAAGCTCGGCGCTGGCATCTACAGCTACATGCCCATGGGCTTGCGCGTGATCCACAAGGTGGAGGCCATCGTGCGCGAAGAAATGAACCGGGCAGGTTCGGTGGAGCTCACCATGCCGGTGATCCAGCCGGCGGAGTTCTGGCAGGAAACCGGGCGCTTTGACAAGATGGGGGCCGAGCTGCTGCGCATCAAGGACCGGCACGACCGAGATTTCGTGGTGCAACCCACCAGTGAGGAAGTGGTCACTGACATTGCACGCCAGGATTTCCGCAGCTACAAGCAGTTGCCCAAGAACCTGTACCAGATCCAGACCAAGTTCCGTGATGAGCGGCGCCCGCGTTTCGGCCTCATGCGGGGCCGCGAATTCATCATGAAGGACGCCTACAGCTTCGACCGGGACGAGTCGACAGCCAAGCTGAGCTACCAGGTGATGGCCGCGGCCTACCGGCGCATCTTCGACCGGTTCGGCCTGCGCTACCGCGCCGTGGCGGCCGACAGCGGCGCCATCGGCGGCGATCTGAGCGAGGAATTCCAGGTGATCGCCGCGACCGGGGAAGACGCGATCGTCTACTGCCCGGCGAGCGACTACGCCGCCAACATGGAAAAGGCCGAGGCGCTGGCGCCGGCTGGACCGCGCCCCGCGGCAGCCAACCCCATGGTCAAGACGCCCACGCCCGGCAAGGCCACCTGCGCCGACGTGGCCACGCTGCTGGGCGTGCCTCTGGCCACCACGGTGAAATCGCTGGTGTTGGCCACCGACGAACTCGACGAGGCGGGCGAGGTCGCCAAGAGCCAGGTCTGGCTGTTGCTGCTGCGCGGCGACCACGACATGAACGAAGTCAAGGTGGCAAAGGTGCCGGGGCTCAACGCCGGCTTCCGGTTCGCCACCGGCGCCGAGATCGATGCGCACTTCGGCTGCAAGCCAGGTTACCTGGGCCCGATCGGCCTGAAGAAGCCGGTGAATCTCGTGGTCGACCGCGAGGTGGCCGTGTTGGCGGACTGGATCTGCGGGGCCAACGAGCCGGACTTCCACATGACCGGTGTGAACTGGGGCCGCGACCTGCCCGAGCCGACCCTGGTGGCGGACCTGCGCAACGTGGTCGAAGGCGATGCCTCGCCCGACGGCCAGGGCGTGCTGGCGATCGAGCGTGGCATCGAGGTCGGCCACGTGTTCTACCTGGGCACGAAGTACAGCAAGGCCATGAACGCCACCTTCCTGGGCGAGGACGGCAAGCCCGCGCATTTCGAGATGGGCTGCTACGGCATCGGCATCACGCGCCTGCCGGCCGCGGCGATTGAGCAGAACCACGACGAACGCGGCATCATCTGGCCCGACGCGCTGGCGCCATTCACGGTGGTGGTCTGCCCCATCGGCATGGACCGCAGCCCCGAGGTGAAGGTCGCCGCCGAACAGCTGTACAGCGAGCTGCTGGCGGCTGGCGTGGATGTGATCCTGGACGACCGGGGCGAGCGCCCCGGCGCCATGTTCGCGGACTGGGAGCTCATCGGTGTGCCGCACCGCGTCACCATCGGCGACCGCGGCCTCAAGGCCGGGCAGGTGGAATACCAGCACCGCCGCGATGCCGCCGCCACCCAGGTGGCGTTGGGCGAGGTGGTGGCGCTCCTGAAGGGCAAGCTGGGCGCATGAAGCCGCTGGTCTGGTCGCGCCGCGACTGCCTGCTGGCTGCCGGCGCGCTGGGCCTGGGCTCTCTGTCCCCGGTCGCGCACGCCGGTGGCCAACTGGAAGAGCCCCTGGCCGATTCGGTGCGCGGTGCCTTGAGCGCTGCGATCGCCAACAGCGCGCCGCCCGTGCCCGAGTTCACCGACCTGGAAAAACGCCTGGCCTATCTGCGCTGGCTGGGCGCTTCTAGCGACCGGCTGCAGCGCCGCAAGCCGGATTTCCAGACCCGCATCGAGTTCCTGCAGACCCTCTGGTACGAAACCCGGCGCGCGGGGCTGGACACCACCCTGGTGCTGGGGCTGGTGCAGGTCGAGAGCGCGTTCCGCAAGTTTGCCATTTCGCACGTGGGCGCTCGGGGCTACATGCAGATCATGCCGTTCTGGTCGCGCCTGATCGGCGACGGCGATGCCAGCCGGCTCTTCAACATGCAGACCAACCTGCGGTTTGGCTGCGTGATCCTGCGCCACTACCTGGACCGCGAACGCGGTGATACCTTCCTGGCGCTCGGCCGCTACAACGGCAGCCGGGGCCGCGCCGAGTACCCGAACGCGGTCTATGCCGCGGCCAGGAACTGGGCCCACCCGGACGCCTGAGCGCGCCAGGCCGTTTACTGAAGAAAGCCGATGCGGCCTTTGCCCGCGCCCGCGCGAGGCAGATCTTCGGGTTCGATGCGATAGCGGTTGTCCAGCCGCGCATTGCCAAAGCCGGTGACGAGCGCGCGGCGCATCTCCCGCGGCGCGAGCGTCGCCAGCAAATCCAGCACGTCGTTGGCCGGTTCGGGGTCAAAACGCTGGCCCCAGTCGTGCTCCCCCAGAATGCCCCGGTAGAGGTGGGCCGCGATCTTGCGCGCGGCCTCGGGTGAGGGCGGCGAGATCTCGTACACGTTCATGCGGTTCATGATGGGCTCGGGGATGCCGCGCTCGTGGTTGGCCGTGGTGACCCAGATCACCTGGCTGGCGTCGATCGGCACTTCCGCGAACTCGTCGACGAAGCTCTGCGCCGTGTCGTGTTCCAGCAGGCTGTAGAGCGCACCCAGCGGGTCGTACTGCGCGTCCGCAGCCGCCTTGTCGATCTCGTCCACCACGATCACCGGGTTCGCGTACTGCCCATCCACCAGGGCCTCGAACACCTTGCCGGGCTTGGCGCCTTTCCATTGCGAGGACGAGCCCGAGAGCAGCCAGCCGGCCGTCATGGAACTCATGGGCACCAGGCTCATGCTCGTGCCGAGCAGGTCGGCGAGCTGGCGCGCGAAGTGGGTCTTGCCGACGCCGGGCGGGCCCAGCAGCAGGATGGGTGTGACTTCCAGGCTGTCGCGGCTGTCCTGGCTCAGCGCCACGTGGCGCTTCACATCGTCGAGCACTTCACCAAAATTGGGCAGCAGGTCGTAGAGCGGTGCCATGTCGGGCACGCCCGAGGGCTTGACCGCGAAGCGCTGGGGACCGCGCTCCAGCATGCGCTGCCAAGTGTTTCGAAGGCTTTCGTAGTCGCGTTCGTTGCCGCTGGCTTGCAGGTGGGCCAGCTTGCGCTCGACGTCGTCGGCGCTGAACACGCTGCGCATCTGGGCGATGGGCAGACCGAGGGAGGGTGAAGCGACCAGGCTGCGAGAGCTCATGCGATTCTCCTTGAGGTTCGGTGGCGATTTCATTCAAGCACACAACATGCCCGACCTCAATGCAGAAATGCCCGGCAAAGTCACCGCATTCCGAAAGATGGGCACGAGGTGTGCGAAATCGCGCACCAGAAACAACAAGGCCACCCGAAGGTGGCCCTGGCTGGCGCACGAGAGGAGAACGGGATCAGGCTTCGCCGTTGATGACCTGTTGCAGTTCGCCGGACTGGTACATCTCCATCATGATGTCCGAGCCGCCGATGAACTCACCCTTGACGTAGAGCTGCGGGATGGTGGGCCAGTTGCTGTATTCCTTGATGCCCTGGCGGATGCCGTCGTCTTCGAGCACGTTGACGGTGGTCAGCGTTTTCGTCTCGACGCCACAGGCCTTGAGGATCTGGATCGCACGGCCGGAGAAGCCGCACATGGGGAAGCTCGCGTTGCCCTTCATGAACAACACGATGTCGTGGGATTTGACCAGCTGGTCGATTCGGGTTTGCGCGTCGCTCATGGCTGAAAGTCCTTCTGCGGAAGGGTCTGGAGAGACCCGGAAACGGCTCACATTATCGCCGCTGCGGCCACTGGCCGCCGCTGCAGCGCTCAATGCCCGGGAGGTCGGCGCGGCTGCCGACCTGTGTGAAGCCGGCCGCCTGGAGCAGGCTGCGTACCGCGCCGGCCTGGTCGTGCCCATGCTCGAGCAGCAGCCAGCCTCCCGGGTTCAGGGCGGCGGGCGCGGTGGACACCAAGGCCCGGATGTCGTCCAGGCCGTCGGGGCCGGCGGTCAGCGCCGAGCCGGGCTCGTGGCCGAGCGCCGCCAGATGGGCGTCGCCTTCGGCGATGTAGGGCGGGTTGCTGGCGATCAGGTCGAAGTGCTGTGCCGGCACCGCGGTGAGCCAGTGCCCGAGGTGGAAATCCACCGCCAGGCCCAGCCGATCGGCGTTCGCACGGGCGACGGCCAGCGCATCGGGGCTGGCGTCCGTGGCCGAGACCACGGCGCCCGGGCGCTGGGCCTTGAGGGCCAGTGCGATGGCGCCGCTGCCGGTGCCCAGGTCGAGCACGCGGGCGGCTGCCGGCAGCGCATCCAGCACATCCAGCGCCCAGCTCACCAGGGTTTCGGTGTCGGGCCGTGGCACGAGCACGCGCGGGTCCACCTGGAGCGTGAGGCCGAAGAATTCCTGGTCGCCGCGCAGGTAGGCCATGGGCTCGCCGTGCCGGCGGCGTTGCACCAGGGCCGCGAGGCGGGCGGCCGCCTCGGCGTCCATCGCGTCGCCGTCGTGCGCCAGCAGCCAGGCGCGGTCGTGGGGGCTGCGCTGCAGGGCCAGCAGCAGCAGCATCTGCGCGTCGATCCGGTCCAGGCCGTCGCGCTGCAGGTGCGTCAGGGCTTCGCGCAGCGTGGTGGTCATGCGCCGTTGCGTTGTTCGAGCTCGGCCAGCAGCTCGGTGCCGCGCGCGACCTGCAGGGCGTGGATCACCTCGTCCAGATCACCTTCCATCACCTGCAGCACCTTGTACAGCGTGAGGTTGATGCGGTGGTCGGTCAGGCGGCCCTGCGGGAAGTTGTAGGTGCGGATGCGGTCGCTGCGGTCGCCGCTGCCGATCAGGCCCTTGCGCGTGGCGGCTTCGGCGGCTGCGCGCTCGCTGCGGTCTTTTTCCTGCAGGCGCGCCGTGAGCACCTGCAGCGCCTTGGCCTTGTTGCTGTGCTGCGATCGGCCGTCCTGGCATTCGGCGGTGATGCCGGTGGGCAGGTGGGTCACGCGCACGGCGGAGTCGGTCTTGTTGATGTGCTGGCCGCCCGCGCCACTGGCGCGGAAGGTGTCGATGCGCAACTCGCTCGGGTTGAGCTGCACCGCCTGGGTCTCGTCGGGTTCGGGCATCACCGCCACGGTGGCCGCACTGGTGTGGATGCGGCCCTGGGTCTCGGTGGCGGGCACGCGCTGCACCCGGTGGCCGCCGGACTCGAAACGCAGCCGCCCATAGGCTCCGGGGCCCGCGATGCGCAGCACCACTTCCTTGTAGCCGCCGAGCTCGCTGGGCGACTCGCTCACGGTCTCCACCTGCCAGCGCTGCTTTTCGGCGTAGCGCGTGTACAGGCGGGCGAGGTCGCCGGCGAACAGGGCCGACTCGTCGCCGCCGGTGCCGGCGCGGATCTCGACGAAGGCGTTGCGCTCGTCGTCCGGATCCTTGGGCAGCAAGAGTTGCTGCAAATCGATGTCCAGCTGCGCCAGGTCGGCCTCGGCACTCTGGATTTCCTCCTGCGCCATCTCGGCCATGTCAGGGTCGTCGAGCATTTCCCGCGCCGTCGCCAGGTCGGTCTCGCGTTGGAGATAGCGGTTGAACACCTCGACCACCGTGGAGGCCTCGGCGTGTTCGCGGCTCAGCGCGCGGAAGCGATCCATCTGGTCGACGACGTCGGGCGCGGACAGCAGCGCATCGAGCTCGTGCAGTCGGGCTCGCTGGCGCAGCAGGGTGTCACGGACGAAGGGTTTCATGGTGGGGCACGGAGACCCTGCACGCCGACACGGGCGCGGGCCCGCAACGCCGTGCGCGGGCCGGGTCAGCTAGTTTTGCGCGTTGCGCGGGGGTTTGAGCGGTTCGTCGCGCAGGAACAGCCGCGAAACGGTCTGCGCGGTGGCGGCACGTGTGGTGCTGTCACCGGTGTGCAGTTCGGCAAGGGTGCCGTGAAGCATTTTTTGCGTGAGGCCGCGCGAGAGCGCTTCCAGCACGGCTTCCACCGGCTCGCCCTTGGCCAGCAGGCGGCGGGCGCGCGCCATTTCCACGGCGCGCCATTCGTCGGCCTGGGCGTTGATCTGCTGGATCAGCGGCACCACGCCGTGGGCCGGGTCGCGTTGCTCCATCCAGTGCATGAAGCTGAGCACACCCGCGTCGATGATGGCCTCGGCCTGCGCCACGGCAGCCAGGCGGTGGTCCTTGCCGGTCTGCACCACGGTGGCGAGGTCGTCCACGGTGTAGAGGTAGACGTCGGGCAGGGCTTTGACCTCGGCCTCGATGTCGCGCGGCACCGCCAGATCGACCATGAACATGGGGCGGTGGCGGCGCTTCTTGAGCGCGCGTTCCACGGCGCCCAGGCCGATGATGGGCAGCGTGCTCGCGGTGCAGCTGATGACGGCGTCGAACTCGTGCAGGCGGTCGGGCACGTCGGCCAGCCGCATCACCTGCGCGCCGAAGCGGCTGGCGAGCTTCTCGCCGCGCTCCAGCGTGCGGTTGGCGATCGCCATGCCCTTGGGCGTCTTGGCCGCGAAGTGGGTGGCGGCCAGTTCGATCATCTCGCCCGCGCCGACGAACAGCACCTTGATGTCGCGCAGGTCTTCGAACAGCTGCGACGCCAGGCGCACCGCGGCGGCGGTCATGCTGATGGAGTGGGCGCCGATCTCGGTGGAACTGCGCACTTCCTTGGCCACGGCGAACGAGCGCTGGAACAGCTGGTGCAGGGTGGTGCCCAGGGCGCCCGCGTCGCTGGCGGCGCGCACCGCGTCCTTCATCTGGCCGAGGATCTGGGCTTCGCCCAGCACCATGCTGTCCAGGCCGCTGGCGACGCGGAAGGCATGGCGCGCGGCCTGGTCGTCGCGCAGGATGTAGGCGTGGTCGCGCAGCACCTGGCCGCTCACGCCGCCGGTCTGCGCCAGCCAGTCCAGGGTGGGGTCCACCGCCGACTGGTCGCCCGCGCCGTACAGCTCGGTGCGGTTGCAGGTGGACAGCAGCGTGGCCTCGGGCTGGCGCGCCAGACTCTGGCGGTAGCCGTGCAAAGTGGGCTGGATCTGGTCGAGCGCAAACGCAAAACGGCCCCGCAGATCGAGCGGAGCCGTGTTGTGGTTGATGCCGAGGGCCCAGACAGACATGGGGTGATTATAAAATTGAACCCTTATGCACGCCGCCGCCCGCTTCGAATGACGCCTTTGGCCTTCCTCGGGCACATCGCCGGCTTCATCGCCCCTGCCGTTTTCATGGCCCTGGTCCTGTGGACGGTGCCCCGTTTCCGCCGCGCCGGCCGTGCGGCGCAGGGCGCCGGCCTGGAGGCCTTCATGCTGGTCGTGGCGGGTGTGGTGGTGCTGCTGGCGGGGCTGGTGTTCTTTGGCCGTGACGGCAAGATGGCCACCTACGCCGCCCTGGTGTTCGTTCAGGGCACGCTGGCCTGGTGGCTGCACCGCAAGCGCTGAGCGCTTCGCCTCAGCGCCCGGGCGCAAACAGGTCGATGCGGTCGGTGATGATGCCGTCCAAGCCCAGGTCCAGCAGCCGCTGCGCGGCCCATTCGTCGTTCACGGTGTAGGCCAGGGTGCGCAGGCCGCTTTCCCGGGCCTGGGCCACGGTGCTGCTGTCCCACAGGGCGTGGTTGCACACGGCCGCCACGCACCCCAAAGATTGCGCCATGTCCCGCCAGCCTTCCCGCAGGGTGTCGAGCAGCAGCCCGCGCGGCAGGTGGGGAGCGCTTTCCCGCGAGCCCTGCAGCGCGTCGGGCTGGAACGAGGTGAGGAAGGGCGCGCGCTCGGCGTTGCTGGCCCAGAGCCGCGCGGCCGCTTCCGCCACGGCGCGCCCCGTGGCCAGCTCCGTGCCGGGGGTGGGTTTGATCTCGATGTTGAGCCAATGGCCCTGCGCCTGGCAGTGGCGGGCCACGGCTTCCAGGGTGGCCAGGGGCTCGCCCGCGAACGCGCGCGAGTGCCAGCCACCGGCATCGAGCTGGCTCAGCTCGCCCCAGGGGCGCTCACCGGCCACGCCGCTGCCGTTCGTGGTGCGCTCCAGGGTCGCGTCGTGCAGCAGGAAGACCACGCCATCGGCGCTGAGCTTGGCGTCGCATTCGTACATGCGGTAGCCGTGCGAGGCCCCGAGGCGGAAGGCGGCGAGGGTGTTTTCGGGCGCCAGCTTGCCGGCGCCGCGGTGGGCGACCCAGCGCGGGTAGGGCCAGTGGCCCGGCTGCTCTCTCCCACTCATTGCCGCTGGCCGGTCTCGGCGTTGAACCAGTGCAGGCGGTCCTCGCGCGGCTGGGCATGGATGGTGCTGCCGATGGCCGGGGCACCCTGGTCCTCGTGGGTGCGGATGATCAGCATCTCGTCGCCCAGGCGGGCGTGCACCAGGCGCTCGGCGCCCAGCAACTCCACCGTTTCCACCTGCAGCGCCCAGCCACTGTCACCCACGTCCAGGTGCTCGGGGCGGATGCCCAGGATGCTGCCGGGGCGCCCACCGGGCGCGTGTTTCAGCAGGTTCATGGGCGGCGAGCCGATGAAGCTGGCCACGAAGGTCGTGGCCGGGCGCGAATAGACCTCTTCGGGCGTACCGAACTGCTCCATGTTGCCCGCGTTCATCACGATCATGCGTTCGGCCAGCGTCATCGCTTCGACCTGGTCGTGCGTGACGAACAGCGAGGTGATGCCCAGTTCGCGGTGCAGCTTCTGGATTTCCAGCCGGGTCTGGGCGCGCAGCTTGGCGTCCAGGTTGGAGAGCGGCTCGTCGAACAGGAAGACCTGTGGCTGGCGCACGATGGCGCGGCCCATCGCCACGCGCTGGCGCTGGCCGCCCGAGAGCTCGCGCGGCTTGCGCTCAAGCAGGTGGCCGAGTTCGAGGATCTTGGCGGCCTTGTCCACACGGGCGCGGATCTCTTCCTTGGGCACCTTGGCGATCTTCAGGCCGTAGGCCATGTTGTCGAAGTTCGTCATGTGCGGGTAGAGCGCGTAGTTCTGGAACACCATGGCGATGTCGCGCTGGGCCGGTTCCAGGTTGTTGACGACGCGGTCGCCGATGCGAAGTTCACCACCGGAGATTTCCTCCAGGCCCGCGACCATGCGCAGCAGCGTGGACTTGCCGCAGCCCGACGGCCCGACGATGACGACGAACTCGCCATCCTGGATCTCGGCGTTCACCCCGTGGATGACCTGATTGGCCTTGGGGCCGATGCCGTAGCGCTTGACGATGTTGCGAAGTGAGAGAGAAGCCATGGCGTTGTTGTGATCGTGTTGTTGTCGGTTGCCGGGTTACTTTTCGGTGTCCACCAGTCCCTTGACGAACCAGCGCTGCATGAAGATCACCACGAGCGCGGGCGGCAGCATGGCCAGCAGCGCGGTCGCCATCACGATGTTCCACTCGTTGCCGGCGTCGCCGCCCGCGATCATGCGCTTGATGCCGATCACCACCGGGTACATCTCTTCCGAGGTGGTGACGAGCAACGGCCACAGGTACTGGTTCCAGCCGTAGATGAACTGGATCACGAACAGCGCGGCGATCGAGGTGCGCGACAAGGGCACCAGGATGTCCTTGAAGAAACGCATCGGGCCTGCGCCATCCACGCGCGCGGCTTCCACCAGTTCGTCTGGCACCGTGAGGAAGAACTGCCGGAACAGGAAGGTGGCGGTGGCGGAGGCGATGAGGGGGACGGTCAGGCCCGCGTAGGTGTTGAGCATGCCCAGGTCGGATACCACCTGGTAGGTCGGGCCGATGCGCACTTCCACGGGCAGCATCAGCGTGATGAAGATCAGCCAGAAGCAGATGCCCTTGAACGGGAAGCGGAAGTAGACGATGGCGAAGGCCGACAGCAGCGAGATGGCGATCTTGCCGAAGGTGATGACGAGCGCCGTGACCAGGCTTACCCACATCATGCGCGCCACCGGCGCGCTGGAGCCCGGGCCGCTGCCGCCGCCGAACAGGGTGTCGCGGTAGGTCTGCCAGAAGTTGCTGCCGGGCAGCAAAGGCATGGGGGCTTGCACGATGTCCTGCGCGGTGTGGGTGGACGCCACGAACGCCAGGTACAGCGGGAAGCCGACGATGAGCACGCCCAGCACCAGGATCAGGTGCGACAGCAGCGTCAGATAGGGACTGCGTTCAACCATGTCAGTACTGCACTTTCTTCTCGACGTAGCGGAACTGGATCACCGTGAGCACGATGACGATCACCATCAGCACCACCGACTGCGCGGCCGAGCCGCCCATGTCCATGGCCTTGAAGCCGTCGTGGTAGACCTTGTAGACCAGGATCGCGGTGTCGCGGCCCGGGCCGCCTTGCGTGGTCGCGTCCACGATGGCGAAGGTGTCGAAGAAGGCGTACACCACGTTGATCACCAGCAGGAAGAAGGTGGTGGGTGACAGCAACGGGAACTGGATGCTCCAGAACCGGCGCCAGGGCCCCGCGCCGTCGATGGCGGCGGCCTCGATCAGCGACTTGGGGATCGACTGCAGCCCTGCGAGGAAGAACAGGAAGTTGTAGGAGATCTGCTTCCACACCGCCGCGATCACGATCAGCGTCATCGCGTGGTCGGAGTTGAGCATGTGGTTCCAGTTGAAGCCCGACTGGCGCAGCATGTAGGCCACCACGCCGAGCGATGGCGAAAACATGAACATCCAGAGCACGCCAGCCACCGCCGGGGCCACGGCATAGGGCAGCAGCAGCGCGGTCTTGTATGCCAGCGCGCCTTTGATGATGCGGTCGGCGAAGATGGCCAGCACCAGCGAAATGGCAATGCCGAAACCCGCGACCAGCACCGAGAAGAAGGCCGTGGTCTTGAACGAGGCCAGGTAGCTCGGGTCTTCGAAGAGATTTCTGAAGTTCTCGAAGCCCACCCACTCCTTGGAAAAGCCGAACGAATCCTGCACCTGGAACGATTGCACCAGGGCCTGACCTGCCGGCCAGAAGAAGAAGATGCTGATGATGGCCAGCTGGGGCGCCAGCAACACCCAGGGCAGCCACGCAGAGCGAAAGAGCACGCGCTTTTCCATGTCCAGTCTTTCTCAGTCTTTCAAAAAGACAACCCGCCGCTGTGCAAACCGCGGGGGTCTGCAGAGTGGCGGGCTATCGATGCCGACCAAAGGACTGGCAGGCATCGTCAGGCTTCGGGCCAGAATTTACTTGTTGGCGCGGGCGAAACGCACGAGCTGCTCGTTGCCTCGTGTCACGGCGGTGTCCAGCGCTTCCTTGGGCGACTTCTTGCCGGCCCAGATCTGCTCGGTTTCCTCGTCGATGATGGTGCGGATCTGCACGAAGTTGCCCAGGCGGATGCCGCGCGACTTGTCGGTGGCCTTGCGGATCATCTGCGTCACGGCCACGTCGGTGCCCGGGTTCTTTTCATAGAAGCCGGATGCCTCGGTCAGCTTGTAGGCCGCGGTGGTCACCGGCAGGTAACCGGTGCGCTGGTGGCTGGCGGCCTGCACCCGGGTGTCGTTCAGGAAGTTCAGAAAATCGGCCACGCCCTTGTATTCGGCGGGCTTCTTGCCGGCCATCACCCACAGGCTGGCACCGCCGATGGCGGTGTTCTGGGGCGCGCCCTTGACATCGGCGTAGTAGGGCAGGGCGGAGATGCCGTAGGCGAACTTGGCGTCCTTGGACACGCGGGCATACAGGCCCGACGAGCCCGTGATCATGGCGCACTCGCCCGAGGGGAAGGAGGCGTCGGGCGCGTTGCCTCGACCCTTGTAGACAAAGCTGCCTTCCTTGGAAGCCTTGGCGAGGTTCTCGAAGTGGCGCACGTGCAGCGGCGTGTTGATCATCAGCTGTGCGTCGTTGCCGTCAAAACCGTTGTTCTTGGAGGCGAACAGGGTGTTGTGCCAGAGCGAGAAGCTCTCCAGCTGCGTCCAGCTGATCCAGCTGGTGGTGAACGGGCAGGCGTGGCCGCTGGCTTTGAGCTTGGAGGCGGCGGCGAACACTTCGGGCCAGGTCTTGGGCGCTTTTTCGGGGTCCAGGCCGGCCTTCTTGAAGGCGTCCTTGTTGTAATAGAAGATGGTGGTCGAGCTGTTGAGCGGGTAGCTCAGCATCTGGCCGTTGGGGGCGGTGTAGTAGCCGGCCACGGCCGACACGTATTGCGTCGGGTCGAACTTGAAGCCGCCGTCGTTGAGCACCTTGGCGGCGGGCACGATGGCGCCCTTGCTGGCCATCATGGTCGCGGTACCGACCTCGAACACCTGCAGGATGTGTGGCGCATTGCCCGCGCGGAAGGCGGCAATGGCGCCCGTCATGGACTCGTCGTACGTGCCCTTGTACGTGGGCACGACCTTGTACTGGCTCTGGCTGGCGTTGTACTGCTTGGCCAGGTCATTCACCCACTCGCCAAGCGCTGCGCTCATCGAGTGCCACCACTGGATCTCGGTCGGCGCCTGGGCGTGGACCGGGCCGCTCATCAGGGCGGCGAGCGCCAGGGCGCCGGTCATGGGAAGAAAACGCTTGTGCATGGGTGTTGCTCCTTGGGATGGATGGTCGGAAACCGGTGGGGGTAGGGTAGGGCTCCGATATGTCAAAACGATTGCACATGCGTTTCCCAGGTGTGACAACAGGGGTTTCCACAGGGGGGGTGGGTGAATGTTGCGCTGCGGTACCATCCTGGGTTCTTTACTGTCATGCTGGCGACTGCCACACACATGAACGCACCCACACCGCTTTCGTTGCTCGCCACCGCCACCGACGATGCGCCACGTTTGCGCGAGATTCCCTACAACTACACCTCCTTCTCGGATCGTGAAATCGTGCTGCGCCTGCTCGGCGAGCGCGCCTGGGGCCTGCTGGACGAACTGAGGGGTGAGCGTCGCACGGGCCGCTCCGCCCGCATGCTGTACGAGGTTTTGGGTGACATCTGGGTGGTGCAGCGCAACCCCTACCTGCAGGACGACCTGCTCGACAGCCCCAAGCGCCGCCAGCAGCTGGTGGACGCCCTGCACCACCGGCTGGCCGAGGTGCAGAAGCGCCGCACGCCACAGGACGACGCGGTGCGCGATGGCCTGGTGGCCGAGTTGCTCACGGCGGCCCGCGCGGCGGTCGATCAGTTCTCCCGCTCGTTCCAGGACATGGCCGCGCTGCGCCAGCGCGCCACCAAGGCGCTGCGCCGGCTGACGGCCAAGGACAACATCAAGTTCGACGGCCTGTCGCGCGTCTCGCACGTGACCGACGCGACCGACTGGCGCGTGGAATACCCCTTCGTGGTGCTCACGCCCGACACCGAAGCCGAAATGGCCTTGCTGGTCAAGGGCTGCTACGAGCTCGGGCTGACCATCATCCCGCGAGGGGGCGGCACCGGCTACACGGGCGGCGCGATTCCGCTGACCTGGAAGAGCGCGGTGATCAACACCGAGAAGCTCGAAGCCATGACCGAGGTGGAGTGGGTCAAGGTGCCCGGGCACGACAAGCCGTTGCCCACCATCTGGACCGAAGCCGGCGTCGTGACCCAGCGCGTGTCCGACGCCGCCGACCGCGCGGGCCACGTGTTCGCGGTGGACCCGACCTCGGCCGAGGCCTCGTGCATCGGCGGCAACATCGCCATGAACGCGGGCGGCAAGAAGGCCGTGCTGTGGGGCACGGCGCTGGACAACCTGGTGTCGTGGCGCATGGTCACACCGCAGGCCCAGTGGCTGGAAGTCACCCGGCTGGACCACAACCTGGGCAAGATCCATGACGCCGAGGTCGCCACCTTCGGGCTGCAGTACTTCGAGGCCGACGGCAAGACCCCGGTGCGCAGCGAGCAGCTGGTGATCCCGGGCAAGACCTTCCGCAAGGAAGGCCTGGGCAAGGACGTGACCGACAAGTTCCTCAGCGGTCTGCCGGGCATCCAGAAGGAGGGCTGCGATGGCCTGATCACCAGCGCGCGCTGGGTGGTGCACCGCATGCCCGACCACGTGCGCACGGTCTGCCTGGAGTTCTTCGGCAATCCCAAGGACTGCGTGCCGTCCATCGTGGACATCAAGGACTTCATGTTCGCCGAGATGAAGCGCCCGGGCGGCGCCATCCTGGCCGGCCTGGAGCACCTCGACGACCGTTACCTCAAGGCCGTGGGTTACGCCACCAAGAGCAAGCGCGGCACCTTGCCCAAGATGGTGCTGATCGGCGACATCGTGGGCGACGACGCCGATGCCGTGGCGCGCGCCACCAGCGAAGTGATCCGCATGGCGAATTCGCGCAGCGGCGAGGGCTTCGTGGCCATCAGCGCCGAGGCGCGCAAGAAGTTCTGGCTGGACCGCAAGCGCACGGCGGCCATCAGCCGGCACACCAACGCCTTCAAGATCAACGAAGACGTGGTGATCCCGCTGCCGCGCATGGGCGAGTACACCGAAGGCATCGAACGCATCAACATCGAGCTGTCGCTGCGCAACAAGATCAAGCTGGCCGACGCGCTCGAAGCCTTCTTCGCCAAGGGCAACCTGCCGCTGGGCAAGACCGACGACGCCAGCGACATCCCCAGCGCCGAACTGCTGGAAGACCGCGTGCAGCAGGCCCTGGCCCTGGTGCGCGAAGTGCGCGCGCTCTGGGCGGGCTGGCTGAGCGACGTGGACGCGCTGTTCCCGCAGCTGCAGGACCACCGCCTGCGCGCGAGCTGGAAGACGCAGATCCGCGCGCCGCTGCAGGCCATCTTCTCCGGCGCGGCGTTCGGCCCCTTGCTGGCCGAATGCACCACCATCCACCAGCGCGTGCTCAAGGGCCGCGTGTGGGTGGCGCTGCACATGCATGCCGGTGACGGCAACGTGCACACCAACATCCCGGTCAACAGCGACGACTACGAGATGCTGCAGACCGCGCACGAGGCCGTGGCGCGCATCATGGTGCTCGCGCGCCAGCTCGACGGCGTGATCTCGGGCGAACACGGCATCGGCATCACCAAGCTGGAATTCCTGACCGACGAGGAGCTGCAACCCTTCGCGGACTACAAGCAACGCGTCGACCCCGAGGGCCGCTTCAACAAGGGCAAGCTGCTGCGCCAGGGTCCGGTGGGCGACGCCAGCCTGCGCAGCGCCGACCTGTCCAACGCCTACACGCCCAGCTTCGGCCTGATGGGGCACGAATCGATCATCATGCAGCGCAGCGAGATCGGCGCCATCGCCGACAGCGTCAAGGACTGCCTGCGCTGCGGCAAGTGCAAGCCGGTGTGCGCCACGCACGTGCCGCGCGCCAACCTGCTCTATTCGCCGCGCAACAAGATCCTGGCCACCTCGCTGCTGGTCGAGGCTTTCCTGTACGAAGAGCAGACCCGCCGCGGCATCAGCATCAAGCACTGGGAAGAGTTCGAGGACGTGGCCGACCACTGCACGGTGTGCCACAAGTGCCTGAGCCCCTGCCCGGTCAAGATCGACTTCGGCGACGTGACCATGAACATGCGCAACCTGCTGCGCAAGATGGGCCAGAAGAGCTTCCGGCCCGGCAACGCGGCGGCCATGTTCTTCCTGAACGCGACCAACCCCGAGACCATCAAGTTCGTGCGCGGCGCCATGGTGGGCGCGGGCTTCAAGGCCCAGCGCTTGGCCAACGACCTGCTCCAGCGCCTCGCGCGCAAGCAGACCGGCGCGCCCCCAGCCACCCTGGGCCCCGCGCCGATCAAGGAGCAGGTGATCCACTTCATCAACAAGAAGATGCCGGGTGGCCTGCCCAAGAAGACCGCCCGCGCCTTGCTGGACATCGAAGACAAGGATTACGTGCCCATCATCCGCAACCCCTCGGCCACCACGGCCGAGACGGAGGCGGTGTTCTACTTCCCGGGCTGTGGTTCGGAGCGCCTGTTCTCGCAGGTGGGCCTGGCCACACAGGCCATGCTCTGGCATGCCGGCGTGCAGACGGTGTTGCCCCCGGGCTACCTGTGCTGTGGGTACCCGCAGCGCGGCAGCGGCCAGTTCGACAAGGCCGAGAAGATGATCACCGACAACCGGGTGCTGTTCCACCGGGTCGCCAACACGCTCAACTACCTGGACATCAAGACCGTGGTGGTGAGCTGCGGCACCTGCTACGACCAGCTGCAGGGTTACGAGTTCGACCAGATCTTCCCGGGCTGCCGCATCATCGACATCCACGAATACCTGCTGGAAAAGGGCATCACCTTGCCGGCCGGGCAGGGCGGTTACCTGTACCACGACCCCTGCCACACGCCGATGAAGCTGCAGGACCCGATGAAGACGGTCAAGGCGCTGGTGGGCGACAACGTGGTGGAGAGCAAGCGTTGTTGCGGCGAATCGGGCACGCTGGGCGTGACCCGGCCCGACATTTCCACCCAGGTCCGCTTCCGCAAGGAAGAGGAAATCCAGAAGGGCGAGGCCGCGCTGCGCGCCGCCGGCACCGTGGGCGCGAACGACAACGTCAAGATCCTCACCTCGTGCCCGAGCTGCCTGCAAGGCCTGAGCCGCTATGGCGACGACCTCAAGTCCGGCCTGCTGGAAGCCGATTACATCGTGGTGGAGATGGCGCGCCAGATCCTGGGCGAAGAATGGCTGCCCGAGTACGTGGCCAAGGCCAACGAAGGCGGCATCGAGCGCGTGCTCGTCTGACCCGCCCGACAACGGAGACTTTCATGGCCGGCCTCGACAAGAACACCCCCTCGCCGCAGTCGATCACCCTGCACCAGCAGTCGCGGGTGCTGGAAATCGGCTTTTCCGACGGCCGCGAATTCAAGATCCCGTTCGAGCTGATGCGGGTCTATTCCCCTTCGGCCGAGGTGCAGGGCCATGGCAAGGGCCAGGAGGTGCTGCAGACCGGCAAGCGCGAGGTCGGCGTCGTGGCGCTGGAGCCGGTCGGCAACTACGCGGTGCAGCCCACCTTCTCCGACGGCCACAGCTCGGGCATCTTCTCCTGGGACTACCTGTATTTTCTGGGTTCGAAGCAGGCCGACCTGTGGGCCGAGTACCTGGAACGTCTGCAGGCCGCCGGCGTGGAGCGCGACGCCCCCATGCCGGACAAGGGCGGCCACGCCTGCGGCAGCCACTGAAGCGAGGAAATTCCACCATGGCCTCCACCCATTTCGGTTTCAAGACCGTCGACGAAGGCGAGAAGGCGCAGCGCGTGCGCAGCGTGTTCGACTCGGTCGCGCCCAAGTACGACGTGATGAACGACCTCATGTCGGCCGGGCTGCACCGCCTCTGGAAGCGCTACACCATCACCGTGGCCAACCCGCAGCCGGGCCAGCAGGTGCTCGACATCGCCGGTGGCACCGGCGACCTCTCGCTGGCGTTTGCCCGCAAGGTGGGCCCCACCGGCCGCGTGGTGCACACCGACATCAACGAAGCCATGCTGCGCGAGGGCCGCTCGCGCCTGCTGGACCTGGGCGTGGTGCTGCCCACCATGGTGTGCGACGCCGAGAAACTGCCGTTCGCCAACGAGTCGTTCGATTTTGTTTCAGTGGCTTTCGGCCTGCGCAACATGACGCACAAGGAACTTGCACTGGCCGAAATGCATCGGACCCTCAAGCCGGGGGGCAAATTGCTGGTGCTGGAGTTTTCCCGGGTGGCGAAACCGCTCGAGAAGGCTTATGACTGGTATTCGTTCAATGTGCTGCCCAAGTTGGGCAAGCTGGTGGCCAACGACGAGAGCAGCTACCGCTACCTCGCGGAGTCCATCCGCATGCACCCGGGGCAGGAAGAGTTGCGGCAGATGATGCGCACAGCCGGATTCGGCCATGTGGACGTGCACAACCTCAGCGCCGGGGTGGTGGCGTTGCACATGGGCATCAAGTGTTGAATGGTTTTTCAGGTTTTCTGTTGTTTGAAGGAGGCAAAAGCATGAACAAGTTGTGGTCGGTGTTGCTGGTGTTCGCGATGGCGCTGGGCACCCAGGATGTGTGGGCCAAGCGCATGGGCGGTGGCGCGTCGTTCGGCAAGCAGTCGGGCAACGTGACGCAGCGCAGCAGCGCGCCGCCGTCCCAGCAGGCCGCGCCGCAGCAGGCGCCTGCCCAGAATGCGGCGGCGGCCCGTCCGGCCACCGCCAATCCGGCCGCCGCCGCCGCGGCGCCCAAGCGCCCCTGGGGCGCCATGCTCGGGGGCCTGGCCGCCGGCCTGGGCCTGGCCTGGCTGGCCTCTTCTCTGGGCCTGGGCGAAGCCTTTGGCCAGATCCTGCTGTTCGCCCTGCTGGCGATGGTGGTCATGGCGGTGATCGGCATGGTGATGCGCCGCCGCGCGCCTGCGGCGGCTGCTCCGGGTGGCATGGCCTACCAGGGCGCCGGCCCGGCCGGCCAGTCGCAGTACGACCCGGCCACGCCGCGCAGCTACAGCCCGCAGAACGTCGGCAACGACGCCTCGGCCCGGCCCTGGGAGCGCAGCGGCCCGGCCGCGCTGGACCACTCCCACCGCCCCGTCGGCGGTTCCATGATCGGTTCGGCGCTCGGCGGCAGCCAGAGCTGGGGCGTTCCCGCCGGTTTTGATGCCGAGGGCTTCCTCAAGGCCTCCAAAGCCAACTTCGTGAGCCTGCAGGATGCCTGGGACCGTTCCGACATCCCCGCGCTGCGCGCGATGATGACCGACGACATGCTCCAGCAGATCCGCGGCCAGCTGGCCGAGCGCGAGCAGGCCCGGAGTGGCGCCAACAAGACCGAGGTCGTCATGCTGGACGCGCAGTTGCTCGGCATCGAGGAACTGCAGGGCGAGTACATGGCCAGTGTCGAATTCTCCGGTCTCATCCGCGAGGAAGCGTCCGCCGGTCCCAACCCGTTCCGCGAAGTCTGGAACATCACCCGCCCGAAGAACGGCCCGGGTGGCTGGCTGGTGGCGGGCGTGCAAGCGCTGCAGTGACGCCGCAGGGGCTGCCTCGCCAGCCCGGCTGATGCACGCTGACGCCGTGCCTCGCGCTTTATCCGTCAAAATCGGGTGGTCATGAAAAATGAACCACCCGATTCTTCTTCCGGGGCCGGTGCGGCCGCCGCCCCCTTGAGCTTCCTGCAATCGCTGCTCGGCGCGATCCGCCCGCCCGAATGGGTGGTGGACGAATTGCAGAACCGCGTGGTGCTGTTCCTCAACCACGTGCTGATGCAGGAAAAAGCGGCCCAGGACCGCCTGCGCCGCCAGAAGGGCAAACCCGTGCGCATCCAGTGGGGCGATTTCCACCTCACGCTCGCACCCAGCGCCGCCGGCCTGCTGGAGCGCTGTGCACCCGATGCGACGCCCGAACTGAGCGTCACGCTCACCCAGCGCTCGCCGCTGGCGTTGGCCCAGAGCGTGCTCGCCGGCCAGAAACCGGGCGTGGACATCCAGGGCGACGTGCAACTCGCCGCCGAGGTGGCCTGGCTGGTGGACAACGTGCGCTGGGACGTGGAGGAAGACCTTTCCCGCATCGTCGGTGACGCCACTGCCCACACGCTGGCGCGCTTCGCTCAGTCGGCGGCCCAGGCCGTCAAGGCCTTCGTGGAGCGCCTGCCAGCCGGCCGTGCGCCGCGCGCGGCCGCCGGTGGCGATGCGTCGGTGCCTCCGCGCGCCGACGGAACCGCGGCATGAGCCGGCTCTTCCGCGGCGCCTTCATCGTCTGGGTGGTGTTGCGCTACGGCCTGGACGAGCTGGTGCTCTCCAGCTTCGAGCGCCCGGCCATTCGCCTGCTCACCCGCATCGTCTCCATCGGCCGCAACCTGGACGCGCCGCGCGGTGCCCGCCTGCGCGAGGCCCTGGAGCGCCTGGGCCCGATCTTCGTGAAGTTCGGCCAGGTGCTGTCGACGCGGCGCGACCTGCTGCCGCCCGACATCGCCGACGAACTCGCGCGCCTGCAGGACCGGGTGCCGCCGTTCCCCAGCGAAGTTGCGGTCGCCAGCATCGAGCGCGCCTTCGGCAAACCGCTGTCCTCGGTGTTCTCGCATTTCGAACAGGTGCCGGTGGCCAGCGCCTCCGTGGCCCAGGTGCATTTCGCCACCCTGCTGGACGGCCGCCACGGTGGGCGCGAGGTCGCGGTGAAGGTGCTGCGCCCGAACATGCGCCCGGTGATCGACAAGGACCTCAGCCTCATGCGCATGATGGCCGGCTGGGTCGAGCGGCTGTCGGCCGACGGCAAGCGCCTCAAGCCGCGCGAGGTGGTCGCCGAGTTCGACAAATACTTGCACGACGAGCTGGACCTGCTGCGCGAAGCCGCCAACGCGGCCCAACTGCGCCGCAACATGCAGGGGCTGGACCTGGTGCTGATCCCGGAAATGCTCTGGGACTACTGCCACACCGAGGTGATGGTGATGGAGCGCATGCACGGCACCCCCATCAACCGGGTCGAGGAGCTGCGTGCCCTGGGCGTGGACATTCCCAAGCTCGCGCGCGATGGCGTCACCATCTTCTTCACCCAGGTGTTCCGCGACGGCTTCTTCCACGCCGACATGCACCCGGGCAACATCCAGGTCAGCACCGCCCCGGCCACCTTCGGGCGCTACATCTCGCTCGATTTCGGCATCGTGGGCACGCTCACCGAGTTCGACAAGGAATACCTGGCGCAGAACTTCACCGCCTTCTTCCGGCGCGACTACAAGCGCGTGGCCGAGCTGCACATCGAATCGGGCTGGGTGCCCGCCGAAACGCGGGTGGACGAGCTCGAATCGGCCATCCGCGCGGTGTGCGAACCCTATTTCGACCGTCCGCTGAAGGAAATCTCGCTCGGCATGGTGCTGATGCGGCTGTTCCAGACCTCGCGCCGCTTCCACGTGGAAATCCAGCCCCAGCTCGTGCTGCTGCAGAAAACCCTGCTCAACATCGAGGGCCTCGGGCGCCAGCTCGACCCCGAACTCGACCTCTGGAGCACGGCCAAGCCGTTCCTGGAGAAATGGATGGTGGAGCAGGTCGGCCCGCAGAAGCTGCTGCAGCAACTCAAGGCCGAGGCGCCGCAGTACGCCAAGCTGCTGCCGGCGCTGCCGCGCCTGCTGCACGACTACCTGCAGCACAAGCCACACGAACTGCGGCGCGAACTCGACACCCTGGTGGCCGAGCAGCGCCGCACCAACCGCCTGCTGCAGAGCATCATCTACGGCGGCGTCGGCTTCGTGCTGGGCCTGATCGTCATGCAGGTGCTGGTGCGGGTCCGGCTCTGGTAGGTGGGGGCCGCCGGGCGCCGACGCCCGGCGCACGCGGGACACACCCTCAATTTATAATGACGGGTTTTGTTCCACGTCCCGCACGGGAACGTCCGGCGCCCTCCGGGGTCCGATTCCCCGAGGCGCTCCAGCCCTCATTCCGGTCCACGCCATGCCTATCTATGCCTACAAGTGCGAGTCCTGCGGCCATGCCAAGGACGTGCTGCAGAAAATCTCCGACGATCCGCTCACTGTCTGCCCGGCCTGCGGCCAGGCCAGCTTCAAGAAGCAGCTGACGGCGGCCGGTTTCCAGCTCAAGGGCTCGGGTTGGTACGTGACCGACTTCCGCGAAGGCAACAAGCCCGCCACCACGACCGCGCCCGCCACGGCCGGCGACGCCGCGGCCCCCGCACCGGCCAAGGCCGATGCCTCCGCCGCCCCGGCACCGGCCGCCGCGCCCGCGCCGGCAACGGCGCCCGCCAGCCCGCCCGCGTCCTCCACCTGAGCCTGTCCTGATGCCTTCCTTGCGCAAATGGCTGCTCTCGGGCCTGCTGGTCCTGGTGCCCCTGATCATCACCCTCTGGGTGCTGGAGTGGGTGGTGAGCACGCTCGACCAGACCTTGCGCATCCTGCCCACGAGCTGGCAGCCCGATCAGCTGCTGGGGGTGCACATCCCGGGCCTGGGCGTGCTGTTCGCCCTGGTCGTCGTGCTGTCCATCGGCGCGCTGGCGTCCAACATCATCGGCAACAAGCTGGTGAGCTGGTGGCACGCCATGCTGCACCGCATCCCGGTGGTGCGCTCGATCTATTCGGGCGTCAAGCAGGTCTCCGACACGCTGTTCTCCGAGAAGGGCAACGCCTTTCGCAAGGCCATGCTGGTGCAATGGCCGCACGAAGGCATGTGGACCATCGCCTTCCTCACCGGCTCCCCCGCGGGCGACGTCCTGACCCACCTCCAGTCCATGCCCGGCGGCGCCGAGCACGATGAGTTCTTCAGCGTGTACGTGCCCACCACGCCCAACCCCACGGGTGGCTACTTCGTGATGGTGCGCAAGAGCGCCTGCGTGGAGCTGCAGATGAGCGTGGACGAAGCGCTCACCTACGTCGTCTCCATGGGCGTGATCGTGCCCGGCGGGCCGAAGAACCCGCACTTCAAGGTGGCCGCCGATGGCGCCATCACCGAAGCCTCCTGAATGTTCTCCCGCGGGCCTGTCCGCGAACCTGTTGAAAGAAGAGTCGAAATGGCGATGCGTACCCACTATTGCGGTCTGGTGACCGAAGCCCAACTGGGCCAAACCGTTCAGCTGTGCGGCTGGGTCAACCGCCGCCGCGACCACGGTGGCGTGATCTTCATCGACCTGCGCGACCGCGAAGGCTATGTGCAGGTGGTCTGCGACCCCGATCGCGCCGAGATGTTCAAGACCGCCGAGGACGTGCGCAACGAGTTCTGTGTGCAGGTCACCGGCGTGGTGCGCGCGCGCCCCGCGGGCACCACCAACGACAAGCTCAAGAGCGGCCAGATCGAGGTGCTGTGCCACGAACTGAAGGTGCTCAACGCCTCGGTGACGCCGCCGTTCCAGCTCGACGACGAGAACCTGTCGGAGACCACGCGCCTCACGCACCGCGTGCTCGACCTGCGCCGCCCCTACATGCAGAACAACCTGATGCTGCGCTACCGCGTGGCCATGGAAGTGCGCAAGTTCCTCGACGCCAACGGTTTCATCGACATCGAAACCCCGATGCTGACCAAGAGCACGCCCGAAGGCGCGCGCGACTATCTCGTGCCCAGCCGCGTGCACGACGGCCACTTCTTCGCGTTGCCGCAATCGCCCCAGCTGTTCAAGCAGCTGCTGATGGTGGCCGGCTTCGACCGCTACTACCAGATCACCAAGTGCTTCCGCGACGAAGACCTGCGTGCCGACCGCCAGCCCGAGTTCACCCAGATCGATATCGAAACCTCGTTCCTGACCGAGGAAGACATCCGTGACATGTTCCAGGGCATGATCAAGACGGTGTTCCAGAACACGCTGGGCGTGGACCTGGGCGAGTTCCCCATCATGGCCTACAGCGAAGCCATGCATCGCTTCGGCTCCGACAAGCCCGACCTGCGCGTGAAGCTGGAGTTCACCGAACTCACCGACGTGATGGGCGACGTGGACTTCAAGGTCTTCTCGGCACCCGCCACCATGAAGGGTGGTCGCGTGGTCGCGCTGTGCGTGCGCGGCGGCGCCGACCTGAGCCGCAGCGAGATCGACGCCTACACCGAGTTCGTGAAGATCTACGGCGCCAAGGGCCTGGCCTGGATCAAGGTCAACGACGCCGCCCAGGGCCGCGATGGCCTGCAGAGCCCGATCGTGAAGAACCTGCACGACAAGGCCGTGGCCGACATCCTCTCGCGCACCGGCGCGCAGAACGGCGACATCATCTTCTTCGGCGCCGACAAGGCCAAGGTGGTCAACGACGCCATCGGCGCGCTGCGCCTGAAGATCGGTCACAGCGAACTGGGCAAGAAGAATGGCCTGTTCGAAGACCGCTGGGCGCCCATGTGGGTGGTGGACTTCCCGATGTTCGAGCACGACGAGGAAGCCGACCGCTGGACCGCGGTGCACCACCCCTTCACCGCGCCGAAGGACGGCCACGAGGACTGGATGGTGACCGCGCCCGAGAAGTGCATCGCCAAGGGCTACGACATGGTGCTCAACGGCTGGGAGATCGGCGGCGGTTCCGTCCGCATCCACACCGCGGCCGTGCAGCAGAAGGTGTTCGACGCGCTCAAGATCACGCCCGAGGAAGCCCAGCTCAAGTTCGGCTTCCTGCTGGACGCGCTGCAGTACGGCGCGCCGCCCCACGGCGGCCTGGCCTTCGGCCTGGACCGCATCGTCACCCTCATGACCGGTGCCGAGTCCATCCGCGACGTGATCGCCTTCCCCAAGACCCAGCGCGCCCAGTGCCTGCTGACCCAGGCCCCCAGCCCGGTGGACGAGAAGCAACTGCGCGAGCTGCACATCCGTCTGCGCAACGTGGACCTGGCGAAATCCGCCTGACGAGCCTGTCTGTAGGACACCTCCGAAAGGGGCGCCGAGTGCGCCCCTTTTTCTTGTATCAATGCGCTGATTGCAGTGATCTGCCTTCAAACATCGCCATTCCTTCGGGGTAACATGGCCTTTTGAAAAGGAGTCCCTCATGCCCAAGATTCGTACGACCGCCCTCGATGGCAAGGACAAGCTCGTGGCCGACCTCCAGCGCGTGATCACCGACGCCGAAGAACTGATGCAGGCCACGGCCCACCAGACCGAAGGCAAGGTGGTGGAACTGCGCGACCGCATCAACGAGAACCTGCGCGACGCCCGCCACAAGTTGGCGGATGCCGAGGAGGCCATCAAGGAAAAGACGTTGGAGATGGCCCGCGCCACCGACGACTACGTGCACGAAAACCCCTGGTCCGCGATCGGCGCCGCCGCCGGTGTGGGCCTGCTGGTCGGCCTGCTCATCAGCCGCCGCTGATCGGGGCCGCCCGCGCCATGGCCACGCCGCAGCGTTTTTCGTCGTCTCTCCGGGGACTGGCCTCCACGGTCCTGGAACTGGTGCAGATCCGGCTGGAGCTGTTCAGCATCGAAGCCCAGGAAGAGGTGCTGCGCGTCGGCGCGCTGCTGGTCTATGGCGCCGTGGCCGTGGCCTTCCTCAGCCTGGGCGTGGTGCTGCTGGCGCTGCTGATCACCGTGGCCCTTTGGGACACCCACCGCCTGTTGGCGCTGGGCATCTTCACCGGGCTGTTCCTCGTCACCGGCGGCGTGGCCGCCTGGCTGGCGCGGGAGCGCGTGCGCTCCGGCACCTACCTGTTCTCGGCCAGCGTCGAGGAACTCAGGCAGGACCGTGAGGGTCTGCGCGCCGCCAAGGAGGACGCTTGAACCCGCGTGCGGTCGTGCTGGCGATGCGGCGGGAGCGGCTGGTGCTGCGCTCGCAGCAGCTTCGTCGGCAGATCACCACCGAGTTGCAGGCGGTGCAGCCCGCGCTGACCTGGGTGGACCGCCTGCAGGACGCCCTGCTGTGGTTGCGCGGCAACCCCTTGATCGCCACCGCCGGCAGCCTGCTGCTGGCCGTGTGGCGCCCGCGCCGTGCGGCCAGCTTCGGCATGCGGCTGTGGTCGGCCTGGAAGTTCGTGCAGGGCCTTCGCGGGGTCGGCGCGAAACCGCCGTCCCCACGGCGCTGAACCCACCTGTTCGTCCCGTGAAGATTCCGCAATCGGTGCTGGTGGTGATTCACACCCCGGCGCTGGAGGTGTTGCTGATCGAGCGCGCCGATGCGCCCGGTTTCTGGCAATCGGTCACCGGCTCCAAGGACACCGAGGCCGAGGGCTTCGAGGCCACGGCGGCGCGCGAGGTGCAGGAAGAGACCGGCCTTGATGCCCATGCGCCCGGCCACGTGCTGAGCGACTGGGGGCTGGAAAACGTGTACGAGATCTACCCGCAGTGGCGGCACCGCTACGCGCCGGGCGTCACGCACAACACCGAGCACCTGTTCGGCCTGTGCATTCCCCGCGCGGTGCCGGTGCGGCTGAGCCCACGCGAACACCGCAACCAGGTGTGGCTGCCCTGGGCGCAGGCTGCCGAACGCTGCTTCTCGCCATCCAACGCCGAAGCGATCGCCTGGCTGCCCCGCCTTGGTGGCATGATTTGCCCATGAGCATCGTCAGGATCGCGACCTACAACATCCACAAGGGTGTGCAAGGCCTCGGGCCAGGGCGCCGGCTGGAGATCCACAACATCGCCCACGCGGTGGAACAGTTCGACGCCGACATCGTGTGCCTGCAGGAGGTGCGGCGCCACAACCGCAAGCTCGAAAAACACTTCACCCGCTGGCCCGAGCTCGATCAGGCGGGTTACCTCTCCCCCGAAGGCTACGAATCGGTCTACCGGACCAACGCGATCACGCGCCACGGCGAACACGGCAATGCGCTGCTCTCGCGCTGGCCGGTGATCGACACCAAACACTCCGACGTGTCGGACCACCGTTTCGAGCAGCGCGGCCTGCTGCACGTGCAGCTGCTGGTCGAGGGCGTCGATGTGCACGTGGTGGTGGTGCACCTGGGGCTGATCCACGCCAGCCGCGAGCGCCAGGTGCAGCGCCTGGGCGAGTACATCGCCACCGCCGTGCCGCCGAGCGCGCCGCTGGTGGTGGCGGGCGACTTCAACGACTGGGGCGCGCAGCTGCTGCGGCCCATGGCGGCCCTGGATCTGCGCACCTTCGAGGGCATCCGCCTGGCCACATACCCGTCGCGCCTGCCGCTGCTGCACCTGGACCGCATCTTCGCGCGCGGCCTGCGGCCGGTCTCGGCCCACGTGCCGCACGGCCGGGTGTGGTCGCGCATGTCGGACCACCTGCCCCTGATCGCCGAGCTCGAACTGTGAGCGCGGCACCCCTTCGTTCCGCGAGCGCGCGGCACGCGCCCATGCGAAGGGGCCACCAGCTGCTGTTGCTGCAGGGCGGCGTGGAGTTCTTCCCCGCCCTGATCGAAGCGATGGACGCGGCGCGCATGGTGGTGCATCTGGAGACCTACATCTTCGAGTTCGCCGGCTCGGCCCTGGGCGTGGCCGAGGCCCTGGAGCGCGCGGCGCGGCGCGGCGTGGTGGTGCGCCTGCTCATCGACGGCGTGGGCACGCCCGTGGTGCCCCAGGAGTGGCAGCGCCGCTTCGCCGAAGCCGGCGTGGTGATGCGCATCTACGCCCCGCTGGGCCGGCTCGGCCTGCTGGTGCCGCGCAACTGGCGCCGCCTGCACCGCAAGCTCTGCGTGGTCGACGGCGTGGTGGGCTTCTGCGGCGGCATCAACATCATCGACGACCAGGACGACGTGGCGCTCGGCCGCCTGACCGCGCCCCGGCTGGACTTCGCGCTGCGCGTGGCCGGCCCGCTGGTGGAGGACATGGTCGACACCATGGAACAGCTCTGGTGGCGCACCCTGGCCGCGCGGCGCGTGCGCCAGCGCGAGTTCAAGGCCGCGTGGGACGCGCTGCGGGCCTCGCGCCCGGTGGGCGATTTCTCCCGTCTGCTGCAGAAGATCGAAGCCCTGGCCGAGGCCCAGGAGGATGCCAGGGTGGAAGGCCCTTACGGCGAATCCGCGCCGTCGCCGCTGGGGGTGGACGGCGCGCGCGCCACGCTGCTGCTGCGCGACAACGTGACCCACCGGCACGACATCGAGCGCGCCTACCTGAAGGCCATCGGCGAGGCGCGCCAGGAGGTGGTGATCGCCAACGCCTATTTCATTCCCGGGCGCAAGCTGCGCCGCGCGCTCACGATGGCCGCCGCGCGCGGCGTGCGCGTGCGCCTGCTGCTGCAGGGGCGCTACGAGCATTTCCTGCAGTACCGCGCGGCGCGCCCGGTGTACCAGCGGCTGGTGAACGCGGGCATCGAGATCCACGAGTACGCGCCCAGCGCGCTGCACGCCAAGGTGGCGGTGGTGGACCGGCGCTGGTCCACCGTGGGTTCCACCAACCTCGATCCGCTGTCCATGCTGCTGGCGCGCGAGGCCAACGTGATGACCAACGACCGCCGCTTCTCCGGCCTGCTGCACAGCTACCTCGATGGTCTGGTGCAGCACACCGGCCAGTTGCTCGACACGGGCGCCCTGAATCGGCGCCCCTGGGTGCAGCGGCAGCTCGACCGAGTCGCCTTCGCTGTCATGCGGATCACGTTGTTCGTGACGGGCCACCGCTACTAGAGCCAGCCACATGCCCGACGACCTGATCGTCCAGCGCCCCGAAGGGCTGTATTGCCCGCCCGGCGACTTCTACATCGATCCCTGGCGCCGCGTGGAGCGCGCCGTCATCACCCACGCCCATGCCGACCACGCGCGCACCGGCCACGCGCACTACCTGGCCACGGCGGTGTCCGAAGGCCTGCTGCGCGCGCGGCTGGGGGCTGACATCCACCTTCAAGGGCTTGCCTACGGCGAGACGGTGGAGCACCACGGCGTGCGCATCTCTCTGCACCCGGCCGGCCACGTGCTGGGTTCGGCGCAAGTGAGGGTGGAGCACCAGGGGCGCGTGTGGGTGGCCAGCGGCGACTACCGCACCACGCCGGCCGGCGCCGTGCCCGACCGCACCTGCGCGCCCTTCGAACCGGTGCGCTGCGACGTCTTCATCACCGAGTCCACCTTCGGCCTGCCGATCTACCGCTGGCGCTCCGATGCCGAGCTGTTCGGCGAGATCAACCGCTGGTGGCAGGACAACGCCGAGACCGGCCGCGCCAGCGTGCTCTCCTGCTACAGCCTGGGCAAGGCGCAGCGCATCCTCGCCGGGGTGGACGCGTCCATCGGTCCCATCGTGTGCCATGGCGCGGTCGAACCGCTGAACCGCGCCTACCGCGCCGCCGGCGTTGCGCTGCCCGACACGCTGCAGGTGAGCGACGTGAGCGACCCCGCCACCTTCCGCCGCGCGCTGGTGCTGTGCCCGGGCTCCGCCCTGGGCACGCCCTGGATCAAGCGCTTCGGCGATTTCTCCGACGCCTTCGCCAGTGGCTGGATGCAGGTGCGCGGCTGGCGGCGGCGCGGTGGCCTGGACCGCGGCTTCGTGCTCAGCGACCATGCCGACTGGCCCGGCCTGCTCAGCGCCATCGGCGCCAGCGGGGCCGAGCGGGTCATCGTCACGCACGGCAGCGTGCCGGTGCTGGTGCGTTACCTGCAGGAGCAGGGCCTGCAGGCCGAGAGCTTCGACACCGAGTACGGCGACGAGACCGAGGCCACCGGCGCATGAAACGCTTCGCGGCCCTGTTCAACGAGTTGGACGCGACCACCGCGACCAACGCCAAGGTCGCCGCGCTGCGCCGTTACCTGGCCGAGGTGGACGACGCCGACGCGGCCTGGGCGGTGTACTTCCTGGCCGGCGGGAAGCCGCGCCAGCTCATCAAGACGGCGCAATTGCGCGCGCAGGCGATCGCCGCCTCGGGCCTGCCGGAGTGGTTGTTCGAGGCCAGCTACCAGGCGGTGGGCGATCTGGCCGAGACCATCGCGCTGGTGTTGCCCCTGCCGCCACAGGCCGAAGGCATGCAGACCCGGTTGAGCGAGTGGATGGAAGAGCGGCTGCTGCCCCTGCGCGGGCAAGGGGACGAGGCCGTGGCCATGGCCCTGGGCGCCTGGTGGCGCGAGCTCGACGCCGCGGGGCGTTTCCTGCTCGTCAAGCTGGTGGGCGGAGGCTTTCGCGTCGGCGTGAGCAAGCTGCTGGTGCAGCGCGCGATCGCCGCGCACGCCGGGCTGGACGCCAAGCTGGTGGCCGCGCGCATGATGGGCTTCACCGACAGCAAACGCTCGCCCACGCCCGCGCTGTACCGCGCGCTGGTGGCGCCGGCCGAGCCGGCAGGCGAGGCGCGGGGCGGGCGCGACCCGAGCCAGCCCTATCCGTTCTTCCTGGCCAGTCCGTTGAACGCGGAGGCGGACGGCGATCTCCTGGCCATGGAGATCGCGAGCGCGGGCACGGCCCAGACCATGGAGGCCCGCCTGGGCCCCGCGAGCGACTGGCTGGCCGAGTGGAAGTTCGACGGCATCCGGGGCCAGATCGTCAAACGCGCCGGGCAGGTGTGGGTGTGGTCGCGCGGTGAGGAACTGATGAGCGAGCGCTTCCCCGAGCTGCAGGCGCTCGCGCAGCGCTGGCCGGACGGCACCGTGCTGGACGGCGAAATCCTGGTCTGGGACGACGGCGACCCGGTCACGCCCCGACTACCCGGCAGCGAGAGACCGGGCGGCCCCGCACCCTTCGCCCTGCTGCAGCAGCGCATCGGCCGCAAGACCCTGGGCCCCAAGGTGCTGGCCGAGGCGCCGGTCGGTTTCATGGCCTACGACCTGCTCGAGGCCGGCCACGACGACCTGCGCCAGGTGCCGCAGCACGAACGCCGCCTGCGCCTGGAAGCCCTGGCCGCCACGCTCAACGCCACGCCGGGCCCGCGCCTGTGGCTCTCGCCCCGGGTCCCGGGCGGGGACTGGGCCACGCTGGCCCGCTGGCGCGCGCAGGCGCGGACGCTCGACGTGGAGGGCCTGATGCTCAAGCACCGCGACAGCGCCTACGGCACCGGCCGGCAGAAACGCGGCGACGGCCCGGGTCTGCTGGCGTGGTGGAAATGGAAGATCGATCCGCTGACGATCGATGGCGTGCTGATCTACGCCCAGGCCGGCCACGGCCGCCGCGCCTCGGTCTACACCGACTACACCTTCGCGGTGTGGAACCGTCCCCCGGTGGACGCCGCCGAGGCGCAGGCGGTGGTCGAGGCGATCGCGCAGCGCCGCCCGGCCGATCCCGAGGGCCTGCAGCTGGTGGCCTTCACCAAGGCCTATTCGGGCCTGACCGACGAGGAGTTCAAAGCGGTCGATGCGGTGATCCGCCAGAACACGCTGGAGAAGTTCGGCCCGGTGCGCAGCGTGCGGCCCACGCTGGTGTTCGAGCTGGCGTTCGAGGGCATCGCACGCAGTTCGCGCCACAAGAGCGGCGTGGCGCTGCGCTTTCCGCGCATGCAGCGCATCCGCGACGACAAGCCGCTGCACGAGGCCAACACCCTGCAAGACCTCGAGCAACTGCTGGCCAGCAAGGCCGGCTGAGGCCCGGCGCCCAATGCCCCCAGGCCGGGTACCCCCGGGAGGTCCGGTGTTAGCATGCCCCAATGCTGACGAAAACCGCATCCGACATGACCCCCGCAGCCCCCCCTGACGACGACCACGGCGTGCCCGTTTCCGTCAAGATCCGCGAGCGCGTGAAGGCCGCGCGCCAGCGTTTCCACTCCAACGACAACATCGCCGAGTTCATCCAGCCCGGCGAGCTGGAGAAGCTGCTCGACGAAGTGACCGAGAAGATGCAGGGCGTGCTCGATGCCATGGTCATCGACACCGAGAACGACCACAACACCGGCGACACCGCGCGCCGCGTGGCCAAGATGTACCTCAAGGAGGTGTTCAACGGCCGTTACGTGAAGGCCCCGAGCATCACCGAGTTCCCCAACGCCGAGCACCTCAACGAGCTGATGATCGTCGGCCCGATCACCGTGCGCAGCGCCTGCAGCCACCACTTTTGCCCGGTCATCGGCAAGATCTGGATCGGCGTGATGCCCAACGAGCACACCAACGTGATCGGCCTGTCCAAGTACGCGCGCCTGGCCGAGTGGATCATGGGCCGCCCGCAGATCCAGGAAGAGGCCGTGGTGCAGCTGGCCGACCTGATCCAGGAAAAGACCCAGCCCGACGGCCTGGCGCTGGTGATGGAAGCCAGCCACTACTGCATGGCCTGGCGCGGCGTGAAGGACATGAACAGCAAGATGATCAACTCGGTCATGCGCGGCGTGTTCCTCAAGGACCCCAACCTGCGCCGCGAATTCCTCGCCCTCATCCCCCGTCAATCCTGAGGCCCATCATGCTGGTACGCCTGCTCTACGTCAGCCGCGCTGTCGACAAGGACTGCGCCAAAGCCATCGAATCCATCCTGGAGTCGTCGCGCTCGCACAACCTGGGCAACGGCATCACCGGTGTGCTCTGCTACGGCGGCGGCGTGTTCCTGCAGGCCATCGAGGGCGGCCGCAACGCGGTGAACGGCCTCTACAGCCACATCGTGGCCGACCCGCGCCACACCGAGGTGGTGCTGCTGCACTACGAAGAGATCACCGAGCGCCGCTTCGGTGGCTGGACCATGGGCCAGGTCAACCTCTCCAAGCTCAACACCTCCATCGTGCTGAAGTACTCCGAACGCCCTGAGTTCGACCCCTACGCCGTCTCGGGTCGGGTGTCGCTGGCTCTTCTCGAAGAGTTGATGGCCACAGCCAGCATCATCGGCAGAGCTTGAGGATCTCCCCCCTGCGCCGCTGCGCGGCTTCCCCCCTCCGTGGCGCGCCTTCGGCGCTTCGAGGGGGGACGGCACCTTGGGCCGGCGGAGCCGGACCCTCGGCGCCCCTTGAGTTTGATTTCTCCACTGCATGTCGCTGAACGCGTTCTGTCTCATCGTGCTGGCCGGCCTGATCCACGCCGGCTGGAACATCGTCGCCAAGAAGGCCGCGGGCGACGCGCGCTTCGCCTTCTTCAACGCCTTCCTCATGATGCTGGTCTGGGCGCCGCTGGGCTGGTGGCTGGGCCGCGAGGAGGTGCCGCGCTGGGGCGCGACCGAATGGGGTTTCGTGGTCGCCAGCGGCGTGCTGCACGTCTTCTACTACGTGATCCTGTTGCGCGGCTACCGCAAGGCGGATCTCACCGTGGTCTACCCGATGGCGCGCGGCTCGGGGCCGCTGCTGTCTTCGCTGGTGGCCATCGTGTTTCTGGGCGAGCGCATTTCGGCGCTGGGCGCCCTGGGCATCGCGGGGGTGGTGGGCGGTGTGTTCCTGATCGCCGGCGGCCCGGGCCTGCTGCGCGCCGCGCACGATCCGGTGGCGCGCCGCCGCGTGCACAAGGGCATGGTCTACGGCGTGCTCACGGGCGTGTTCATCGCGGCCTACACGGTGGTGGACGGCTACGCGGTCAAGATGCTGCTGATGTCGCCCATCCTGATCGACTACATGGGCAACTTCGTGCGCCTGGGCCTGCTCGCCCCCGCCGTGCTGCGCGACCTGCCCACCGCGCGGCAGCTGTGGCGCGTGCAGTGGCGCTACGCGCTGCTGGTGGCCGTGGTCAGCCCCATCGCCTATGTGCTGGTGCTCTACGCCATGCGCGAGGCGCCGCTGTCGCATGTGGCGCCCGCGCGCGAGGTGTCCATGCTGTTCGCGGCGCTGATCGGTGGCCACCTGCTGGGCGAGGGCGACCGCGCGGCGCGCATCCTCGGCGCCCTGTGCATCGCCGCCGGCGTGACCGCGCTGGCCCTGGGTTGAAATGGGCAGTGTGAGCGACACGGCGGCCTTCCAGCTGCTGGGCTGCGACTTCAGCAGCGCACCGAGCCGGCGCAAACCCATCACGCTGGCCGTGGGACGCGCCGACCGGGGCCGCGTGGTGCTCGAGGGCGTGGAGCACTTCGAGACGCTCGACGCCTGGAGCCAGCGCCTGGGGGCATCGGGCCGGTGGGTAGGCGGTTTCGACCTGCCGTTCGGCCTGCCGCGCGAACTGGTCACCACCCTGGGCTGGCCGACCGACTGGGCGGCCTGCATGGCGCACTACGAGGGCCTGAGCCGAGAGGCGATCCGCGAGGCCTTCGCCGCCTTCTGCGATGCGCGGCCGGTGGGCGGCAAGTTCGCGCACCGCGCCACCGACGGGCCGGCCGGCTCCAGCCCGAGCATGAAATGGGTCAACCCGCCGGTGGCCTTCATGCTGCACGCCGGCGTGCCGCGCCTGATCGCCGCCGGCGTCACGCTGCCGGGCTTGTTCGAGGGCGACGGCAGCCGCGTGGGGCTGGAGGCCTACCCGGGCCTGCTCGCGCGCAGCGTGCTGGGCACGGTCTCGTACAAGAGCGACGACAAGGCCAAGCAGACGCCCGAGCGCCTGATCGCGCGCAAGACGCTGATCAACGCGCTGGAGAACGGCCAGGCCCCGCTGCTGCAGGCCGTGGGCCTGCGCCTGCGGCTCACGCACGCCCAGCGCGACGCGCTGGCCGACGACGCCAGCGGCGACCGGCTGGACGCCGTGCTCTGCCTGCTGCAGGCGGCCTGGGCCGAGCAGCAGCACCGCGCCGGTCTGCCACGCTGGGGCCTGCCGGTGTTCGACCCGCTCGAAGGCTGGATCGTCACGGCCTGACGGGTTGGTACCCGTGCGACAGCGCGGGATTTCGGCACTGCCTAGAATTCGTCGGGTCCGGCCGCGTGCCGGACACAAGCGTTCTCAGGGCGGGGTGAAACTCCCCACCGGCGGTGATGGCGGCGTGGCGACACGACCGCACGAGTGCCGCGAGCGCCCAGGCGCCGGTTCGTCCGGCGCGTGGGGTCAGCAGACCCGGTGAGATCCCGGGACCGACGGTAAGAAGCGGGTCTGACCGACCCGCTTGACAGTCCGGATGAAAGAGAGCGCGAGCCAGGCACCCCCGTGCGCGCCCGCGCGCCGGTGGCGCGTGCGCTTGTGCGCCCTGATTTGTTGGCCCCTCCTTTTTCCGAGGACACCATGAATCAGACCGAGTCTTCCCACCACCTCCACCTGCCCGCCGGCCTGCGCTTCGCGTTCGTCGAGGCGTCCTGGCACGCCGACATCGTGCACCAGGCGCGCGATGCCTTCTTCGCCGAAATGGCGCAAGGCGGCTTCGGCGCCGACGCCATCGACGTGTTCGACGTGCCCGGCGCCTTCGAGATCCCGCTGCATGCCCAGCGCCTGGCCCGCTCCGGCCGCTACGCCGCCGTCGTCGGCAGCGCGCTGGTGGTCGATGGGGGCATCTACCGCCACGACTTCGTCTCGCAGACGGTGGTGCAGGCGCTCATGGACGTGCAGCTCGACACCGGCGTGCCGATGATCTCGGCCGTGCTCACGCCGCACCACTTCCACGAACACGCCGAGCACCGCAAGTACTTCCTGCGGCACTTCGCCGTCAAGGGCACCGAGGCCGCGCAGGCCTGTCTGCAGACCGTGGCCGGTCTGCGCCGCCTGGACGCGCTGCTGAGCCCGACCGCCGCCGCCTGACGGCCGGCGCCTTGAGCGCGCGGGGGCGATGGGGTACAACCGCCGTTCACCATGTCGCTGCAACGCCTGCCTTCGCCCGCCCTGCGCCCTTTCGTGGCGCAGCTGTGGGCGAGCGAGGACCCGGGCGAGGCGCGCTGCGCCACGCCGTGGCGCGAGCACGCCTTGCCCAGCGGGGCGATGCACCTCGTCATCCGGCTGTCCGACCACCCGCTGCGCATCGCCGATGCCGGCAGCGGCGACCGCGCGCAGACGGTGGCCCCGTCGCTGGTGGGCGGCATGCGCTCCCGGTTCTACCTGCGGGAGTTGCTCGCGCCGTCCTGCTCCGTGGGCGCGGTGCTGCGGCCCGGTGCGGCCGAATGCCTGTTCGGTGGCGTGACCGCCGACGAGCTGGCCGAACGCCACACCCCGCTGGACGCGCTGTGGGGCGCTGAGGCGCATCGGCTGCGCGAGCGGTTGCTGGCGCTGCGCTCGCCGAAGGACCGATTGACCCTGTTCGAGGCCGCGCTCGCGGCGCGCCTGCCGCGCGTGCAGGGCCTGCATCCCGCGGTGGCCGGCGCGCTGGCGCAGTTCCGGGGTGGGGCGTCGGTGGCGGCCGCCGTGCAGGAAAGCGGTTTCAGCCACCGCCGCTTCCTGCAGCTGTTCCGCCAGGGCGTGGGCCTGGCGCCCAAGACCTACCTGCGCGTGCTGCGTTTCCAGCGCGTGCTGCCGGTCCTGCGCTCGGACCCCGCGCTGTCCCTGGCGGCGCTGGCGGCGGACCTGGGCTACAGCGACCAGTCGCATTTCAACCGCGAGTTCCTGGCCTTCAGCGGTGTCACGCCGCTGGCGTACCGTCAGCGCATGGGGACCGACATCCACCACCTGCCGATGGGCGGTGGCTGAGGTCAATTTTTTTCTATACGCCCGCGCGGTGCCTGGGGAAGATGCGAACCCTGTCCCTTCCTGTCCACCGAGGTGAAACCATGAAGATCGAAGAAGTGTTCGCCTACCTTTGCGTGTCCGACGCGAAGGCCGCCATCGCGTTCTACCGCAACGCCTTCGGCGCCACCGAGAAATTCCGCCTCACCGAGCCCAGCGGCCGCGTCGGCCACGCCGAGATGGCCTTTGGCCCGATGACCGTCATGCTCAGCGACGAGTACCCGGAATACGGCATCCGCTCGGCCTCGGCGATCGGCGCCACCCCGGTGTCCATCCACCTGCACGTGGACAACGCCGACCGCATGATCGAGCAGGCCCTGAAGGCCGGGGCCACGCTCGAGCGCGAGGCGCAGGACGCGTTCTACGGCGAACGCTCCGGCGTCGTGCGCGACCCCTTCGGCCACCGCTGGCTGATCGGCCACCACATCGAAGACGTGACCACGGACGAGATGCAGCGCCGCTACACGGCGCTGATGGCATCCGGCGATCCCGGCGAGGGTTGAGGACATCCGCGGCCAGGCCTCGACGCCGGCCCGCCGCGCAGGCACCATGCACGGGTTTCATCCATCCGAAGCCCTTCATGCACCTGCTGTCGCACCTGGCCGTTTCCTGCTCCCTGATCCTGGCCTCTGTCGGCCTGTTCGCGGGTTGCGCCGCCGTTCGCGCCGGTGAGGCCGAGCGCCCACCGGCCTCGACCCAGCGGGGCGACGACGGGCGGTTCCGCAATCCGCCCGACCCGAGCAACCGCCCCACCGAAGGCAGCTGGAAAATCTGGAGCCGCTTCCTGTTCGAGACCCCGGTGGGCGCCGTCCCGCTGGACCCGATCCCGGTTCGCCGCCTGGACCGGGCCACGCTCGACGCGCTGGACCCGGCGGCCAACCACATCGTGCGCCTGGGCCATTCGTCGCACCTGCTCAAGCTGCAGGGCCGCTACTGGCTGATCGATCCGGTGTTCAGCGAACGCGCGTCTCCGGTGCAGTGGCTCGGCCCGAAGCGCTTCCACGCGCCGCCGCTGTCGCTGGACGAGTTGCCGCCCATCGATGGCTTGATCCTCTCGCACGACCACTACGACCACCTGGATCAAGCCACCATCGAGGCGCTGCGCGAGCGCGTGCAGCGCTACTTCGTGCCCCTGGGCGTGCGCGAGCGCCTGCAGGGCATGGGCGTGGACCCCCAGCGCGTGCAGGAGTTCGACTGGTGGCAGGGCACCCGCCACGCGGGGGTGCAGCTCACCGCCACGCCGGCCCACCACTTCTCGGGGCGCACGCTGTGGGACCGCAACAGCACGCTGTGGGCCTCGTGGTTCATCCAGAGTGGCGACGAGCGCATCTTCTTCAGCGGCGACTCGGGTTATTTCGCGGGTTTCAAGGCGATTGCCGAGCGCCTGGGCCCCATCGACATCGCCCTGCTGGAAAACGGGGCCTACGACAGCTACTGGCCGTCCGCCCACATGTCGCCCGAGGAGACCGTGCAGGCCTTCAAGGACCTGCGGGCGAAGCAGCTGTACCTGGTGCACAACAGCACCTTCAACCTGGGTTTCCACACCTGGCACGACCCCATGGACCGCGTGGCCGACATCGCCGAGCGGGAAGGCCTGCCCCTGGCCACGCCGGAGATCGGCGAGGTGTTGACGCTGGGCCGCCCGCGCCAGAACCAGCGCTGGTGGAAAGGCCTGCGCTGACGCGCCCGCCCCCAGGGAGCGCCCGAGCGGGTAAGCTGTCCTCCGTGTTTCAGGAGGACTCCCATGTACCCTTGGCTCTTTCTGTGGGCGCCGCAGCTGCAGCTGCCCTTCAGCGGCGATGTGGCGCAGCGCATCGAACCCCGCACCCAGTGGTTCTTTGACGGCATCGAGACCGTGTCGGGCGATCCGGTGATCGAGCGCAAGGCTTTCGAGGTGGCGACCTATGGTCGCCAGCTCGGGCTGATCACCGAGCTGCTGCTCGACATGGCCGCGCAGACGCCGCCGCGCACCCGGGCTGGCCGCGAGGCGCGCCAGCGGCTGCAGAAGATCCAGGCCGAGATCGAGCGCATCAAAGCCGAAGACGCGGCGGCCCAGGTGGACATGGTCGAGGCCGGCCTGCGGCGCCTCAAGGCCCGCCACCGGCCCGAGTACGAAGCCCTGCGCGCGCGCCTGCAGCAAGCCCTGGCCGCGCCCGAGGCCGCACCGTGAACCTGACCGACATGGGAGCCCTGCCACTCACCCTGCTGGCCTCGCTGGGCGTCGCCATCGTGCTGCTGGTGATCCGCGTGCTCGTGATGCAGCGGGTGCAGCAGCGGCGCCAGCGCGAGAACCGCCAGGAAACCGAGCGCCTGAAATCGCTGGTGGCGGCGTACCGCGCGCTGGCGGGGTCGTTCTCGCCGGCCACGGTCGAGCACGCGACGCAGATGGAGGAAACGCTGGCCGAGATCGTGCTGTTCGGCTCGCTGCCTCAGGTCGAATTGGCCGCGGCCTGCGCCACCGCGCTCAAGCGCGGCGAATCGCCCGACTTCCAGCCCCTGGTGGAAGCCCTGCGGTCCGACCTGCGCCGCCAGTTGGGGCTCGAACCCATTCCGATCACCCTGCTGTTGCCGACCTCGGGGCCGGGGCGCGCCGCGCCGCGCGGGCGGGGGGATGGCGAAGGC